>JASLYQ010000013.1 GCA_030739735.1 Alphaproteobacteria bacterium
TTACTTGGCGTATAGGATAGACAATTCTTATCTCGCCATTTATCAATCTGTTGCCACCAGATTTTGACAGCAGCCTCACGAGTGTGGCACTTATGTTTTTTCAAACCCGCCAGGATATCGTCGAGCACGTTGGCAACATCGCCAACAATCGGCACGTCGATGGAGACGTTCTTATTAATCGACGAAGGATCGATATCGATGTGAATTTTTGTCGAATCCGGTGAGAAGTCGGCCAGGCGACCCGTCACGCGGTCATCGAAACGCGCCCCGACTACCAGCATCACGTCACAGCGATGCATGGCCAGGTTGGCCTCGTAAGTGCCGTGCATGCCTAGCATGCCGAGCGACTGCGGATCTGTTGCTGGAAATGCCCCCAGCCCCATCAGCGTCTGAGTCACGGGAAATTTGGTCAGCGCCGCCAGCTCGCGCAACAGCTTACTTGCACGCGGTCCGGAATTTATCACGCCACCGCCTGAGTAGATGATCGGCCGCTCCGCCTCGGCGAGCAACTTCACGGCCTCAGCGACACGCTCATGCGGCGCATTCATTTTTGGCCGGTAGGTGCGATGCCGAACCTCGCCAATGGGCTTGTAGTCGGCGCTGTCGTTGACCACATCCTTCGGCAGATCGACCACGACCGGCCCGGGCCGGCCCGAGCGCGCAACGTGAAACGCTTCTGCTATGCTGCGGGCGAGATCGTTGACATCCTTGACTAGATAATTGTGCTTGGTGCAAGCCCGCGTGATACCGACGGTATCGGCTTCCTGGAAGGCGTCGTTGCCGATCAGATGAGTTGGTACCTGACCGGTCAGACAAACCACCGGGATCGAGTCCATCATGGCATCGGCAAGACCGGTTACCGCATTTGTCGCGCCCGGGCCGGATGTCACGAGCACAGCGCCTACCTTACCAGTCGAGCGCGCATAGCCTTCCGCCGCGTGCACCGCCGCCTGCTCGTGGCGGGTCAGCACATGCCGCAGATTGTTCTGCTGGAACAGTGCGTCATAAATCGGAAGCACGGCGCCGCCCGGATAGCCGAAAATGACGTCAACGCCCTGGTCCACCAGGGATTTAATGACGATCTCGCCTCCAAGCAATTTCATCTTAGCCTCCGTTACGCACCACAACGGCCTCAAAGGGCGCGCAAGCTAGTATCCGCGCGGTCTGCGGTCAACAGGAAGCTGTCTACTACGGCCAAGGCCCGTACCTCTAAGTCAGGCCCCGGAGGTAAGGTGATGTCGGGAGCATATTGGTGGCGGAACCAAGTGAGCTGCCGCTTAGCATAGCGGCGCGTCGCCTGTTTCGCACGGCGCAACGCCTCGTCGCGGTTGATCTCGCCTACCAGATGTGCTGCGATCGCCTCGACGCCCAGCGCCTTCATTGCCGGCACGCTCGGGTCCATGCCAACCCTCATCAACGCCGCGACCTCTTCCAAAGCGCCGGCTTCAAACATGACCTTGAGGCGAGCATCGCAGGCAGCATAGAGCTCCTCCCGGCCCGGCAGCAGCAGCAACTTCAAGGCCGGCCATGCCAGCGCCTCCGCTTCCTGCGTGCGCCAGTCTTCGAAAGGCCGGCCGCTCGCCTCGACTACTTCCCAGGCACGGATCAGACGTTGCTGGTCGCCCGCCGCAATGCGCGACGCAGCGGCCGGATCGCGCTCGGCGAGCGCCGCGCGGAAAGCGTCTTCACCGAGCGCGCCATAGCGCGCTCGAGCGGCGGCTCGCACCGCTGGTGAAATGTCAGGCATTGGTGACAGGCCTTTGAGAAACGCACGGATGTAAAGCCCACTGCCGCCGACCACGATCGGCACCTGCGAAGCGGCAAGCGTCTCTTCCACTGCCGTCAACGCAAGTGCGCGCCATTGCGCCACGGAGCATGCGGTTTCAGCCGACATCACTCCGTACAACCTGTGTGGCACCTGCGCCGCGTCCGCAGCATCGGGACGCGCCGTAAGCAATCGCAGCTCGCGATAGACCTGCATGCTGTCGGCGTTTATAAGGACCGCACTACGGCCAAACTCAGCCAAGCCTTTTGCAATAGCCAGCGCCAACGCAGACTTGCCGGATGCCGTTGGCCCGGCAAGCACCACGACACCTTCCCCAGCGTCCTGCGGTCCATTTGTCACACCAGTCGTCATGAGTAGCATCCTCACACTGATCGCCGCTCGCGGTAAAGCGCAGCTGGCTGCCGCCGCCGTAGAGAGCGTTAAGACGGCCCTGAGAGAAGCTGGCGCCACACTAGGATCGCCGCTCACGCTAGCTCCGGAAGAGGCCATGGAAATCCCCTTCACCAGCATACCCCCTGTCGCCGCCACGGCCGCGGCGCACGATGCCCTGGCGGGACAGCCCATCGATGCGGTCGCACAGCCGGCCGCCGGGCGGCGCAAGGCGCTCTTGGTGGCAGATATGGATTCCACTATCATCAACGGTGAGACCATCGACGCCATGGCCGCACTGACGGGACAGGGAGACGAGGTCTCGGCGATCACCGCAGCAGCCATGCGCGGCGAACTCGACTTCGCCGATTCCCTACGCCGCCGGGTGGCGCTCTTCGCAAACCAGCCCGATAGCCTATTGCAGCAGGTCCGCGACGAGATCATCACTCTCAATCCCGGCGCCCTCGCTCTGCTCGCGACTATGCGGGCGCACGGCGCCCACACGGTCTTGGTGTCAGGCGGCTTCACGCTCTTTACCGAGTACGTGGCGGCGCTGGCAGGATTCGATGCCCACCAGGGCAATCAAGTCGAGATCGTTGACGGACGCCTAACGGGAGAGGTGGTCGAGCCGATCATTAATCGGGACGGCAAACGCAGGGCCCTGCGCGAGATTGCGGCCGGGCGCGATATCACCAATGCTGCCGTGCTCGCGGTCGGTGATGGCGCCAACGACCTCGACATGCTGGCGGCCGCAGGCCTCGGTGTAGCCTATCGCGCTAAACTCGCCATTGCCGAAGCGGCATCGGCACGCATAGACCACGCTGATCTCACGGCGCTTCTCTATATGCAGGGTTATCGGGCCGATGACATCGTCGCCGGCCCGTAGCGATTAACTGTCCAGCAAGCGCAAGGCGATGAACTGCAGATCGCCTTGGCGGTCGAGCAGCAACAGCACCGTCCTCTTGTCGTGCTGGCGATGCTCCTCAACCTTGGCCTCAACATCGGCCGGCGTGCTGACCTCTTCCTGTCCGACCTCGACGATGATGTCGCCGGGCTGCACGCCCTTCTCGGCCGCAACACCGCTAGCATCGACGGCGACCACCATGACGCCGTTGACGTCTTCCTGGATCTGGAACTCGGTGCGCAGCTCATCGGTCAGTGCGGACAGCGTCAGACCCAGCGCCGGCACCTCCGAGAGAACCGGTACCTCAGACTCCGGCACGGCCGCGGACGCGACCTGAGTGCCGGTCTCGTCAAGCCGGCCGACAGTCACCGGCAGGGCGACGACCGCACCGTCACGCCAGACTTCCACGGTCACCTGCTTGTCGATCTGGGTCTCAGCAACGATCCGCGGCAGGCGCCGCATAGTCTCAACCGACTTGCCGTCAAAAGTGACGATGACGTCGCCAACCTCAATGCCTGCAGCGGCTGCCGGACTGTCAGCCGAGATGCTCGCCACCAAGGCCCCGCGGGAACGGTCGAGCCCGAGGCTTTCAGCCAGATCGTCGGTAACGGTCTGGATGCGAACTCCGAGCCAACCGCGCCGCGTCTCACCATATTCTCGCAGCTGATACACCACGTGGCGCGCTAGGTTCGAAGGCACCGCAAAACCGATGCCGACGCTGCCGCCAGAGGGGGAATAGATAGCGGTATTGATGCCGATCACGTGCCCTTCCATGTTGAACAGCGGGCCGCCGGAGTTGCCCCGGTTGATCGAGGCGTCGGTCTGCAGGAAGTCATCGAAGGGGCCGGCGTTGATATCTCGCGCCCGGGCCGAGATGATGCCTGCGGTGACGGTGTTCCCAAGGCCGAACGGATTGCCGATAGCAACCACCCAATGGCCTACCCTGGCACCATCCGAATCACCCCATTCCACCGCATTCAAAGGCGATTCCGGCTCGACCTTGAGCACCGCCACGTCAGTCTTAGGATCGTGTCCGACCAGCTCCGCCCTCAACGACGTCTCGTCGGCAAAGGTCACAGTGATCTCAGCAGCATCGGCGATGACATGGTTGTTGGTAACGATGAAACCGCTGGAATCGATAACGAAACCGGAGCCGAGCGACGTCGTGCGCGGCCGAGGCCGGTCCTCCGGTGCTTCGCCTTGGCGATCGAAGAAGTCGCGGAAGAATTCCTCGAACGGCGATCCCGGCGGAAATTGCGGTACCTGCGGAGGGTTCCCCTGAAAGTTCTCCCCCTCCTGCGTCGTCGAGATATTGACCACTGCAGGCACCAGCCTATCAGAAAGATCAGCGAAATCCTCCGGCCCACCAGCCGCCTGAGCGGAAAAGCCAGCGGGCAGAAAGACAACCAGCAGCCCTATAGCGGCGACAGCGACACGGCGTGGATTCAAAGGTCGATCCTCCAATACGGGAGCGCGCGGCCCAACAGCGTCAGCGCAACACGCGAACGTCTTCAAGGTAGAGGCTCACCACCACCGTTTCAAGATAAGGGGCCGTGGCCCGATCAGCCACGTATCGCCCACACCACCGCGACACCCAGACAAGCGGCGATCAACCCGCCGATTCGCAGCGTCGAAGAGGTCATCTCCTGTGCCTTCAGAGCCATATTCCGCATCTGGTCCGGAAACAACGCCCAAGCCGCCCCTTCGATGACCAGAACCAAAGCCAATGCCGTCCACAGATCGCCGATCAGCGCGGTTCCCTTGGTGCGTTCGGCGTGGTCTCGCCAAAATAGCGAAAAAACTCGCTATCCGGCGACAACACCATGGTGGTATCGCCGCTGCCGAGCGCCTTCTGATAGGCCTGCATGGAGCGGTAGAAGGCGAAGAAATCCGGATCCCGGTTGAAGGCTTCGGAAAAGATGCGGTTGGAATCGCCTTCGCCTTCACCGCGCAGAATCTGCCCCTCGCGCTCGGCCTCGGCTACGATCACGACACGCTTGCGGTCGGCTTCCGCACGGATGCGCTGAGCTTCCTCGGCACCTTTTGCGCGCAGCTCCGCCGCTTCCTGCTGACGCTCGGTCTGCATGCGACGGAAGACGGCTTCCGAGTTGGCCTGCGGCAGATCGGCGTGCTTGATGCGCACGTCGTAGACGCGAATGCCGAAAGCCATCGCCTCCTCGCGCACGCTGTCGGCGATGAGCCGCATCAACATTTCGCGATCTTCCGAGATGACGTCCTGCAAGGGCACGGTACCGAGCACTTTACGCAGGTTGGAGTTGATGATGGCACCCAGCCGCGGACGCAGCACGTTCTCGGTGCGCACCGTCTGGTAGAACTTGAGGGGGTTCTCTATCTTGAAGCGGGCGAAGGCGTCGACCACTAGGCGCTTTTGGTCCGAGGCAATGACTTCCTCCGCCGGAGCATCGTAGTCGAGCAGACGGTTGTCGAGGATAATCGCCTCCTGGATCATCGGCCACTTCACGAAAAGGCCGGGCTCCTTGATGACCCGCATGGGCTCACCAAATTGTAAGACCAAGGCCTGCTGGCGTTGCTCCACAGTGAACAGAGATCCCGATACGCCGATCAGCAGAACGATGGCGATAACGCCCAACAGGGCTTTCACAAAACCGCTCATCGAACTGTCTCCCCGCCAGCGCCTGTTTGCGCCCGACGCTGAATCTCCGGCAAGGGCAAGTAGGGCACGACGCCACTGTTACCGCCATCGCTGTCAATGATCACCTTGTTCATATCTGCGAAGACCTCCTCCAGCGTCTCGAGATAGATGCGCTTGCGCGTGACGTCCTTGGCCAGGTCATACTGCTCGAAAACCTTGATGAAGCGCTGTGCTGAACCTTCAGCGTGCGCCACCACTTGTTCCTTGTACGCTTGAGCCTCGTTGCGCACCTGGGCGGCACGCCCACGAGCCTCCGGAATGACGCGGTTATGATATGCGTTGGCCTCGTTGATGGCACGCTCCTGATCGGCGCGCGCGCGCTGTACATCGCGATAATCGTCGATGACGGCAGACGGGGGATCAGCGCGCTGCAACAGCAGCTCGGTCACCATGATACCGGACCCGTACTCATCGAGAACAACCTGCAACAGATTGGCAGCCTTGGCGGCAACTTCCTGACGACCTTCGGCGAGGGCAGAGGCGATAACGGAATCGCCGATCACCTCGCGCATGACGCTTTCGCCAACCAGTTTCACCGTCTCATTCGGATTGCGGACATTGAACGCAAAGGCTTCCGCATCTTTAACCTGCCATTGCACGATAAAGCTGATGTCGATGATATTCTCGTCGCCGGTCAGCATCAGGCTTTCCTGCTCGAGACGCTGTTCGCCCCGGTCACCGACCTCGACGCGGCGAACCGTCAGCACGGGCACCTTGAGCACCGATTCCACCGGATAGGGAAGGTGCAAGTGCAAGCCGGGATCAGTAGTGCGGTGATATTCGCCAAAGCGCAGCACCAGCGCCTGTTCCTCGGGCTCAACCGTGTAAACGCCGCTAAAGCCCCACAGCACGAGAGCCGCGATGATCGCGAGCATCAAGCCCTTGCCGCCAAAACCTCCCGGCAACACGGTGCGCATGCGGTCCTGGCCGCGGCGCAGAAGATCCTCAAGATCCGGCCCCTGTGGCGAGCCACCACCACCTTGACCGCCGCCATCACTACCCTTGCCGTTGCCGCCGCCACGCGGTCCCCATGGGCCGCCATTGCCGCCGCCCTGATTAGTCCAAGGCATGTTCAACCTGTCCCTTCGATAAACTCGTTTCGCCCCATTTCCGGACCACGATTTGCCGGCCCGCGCGGCAGGCCTTATATCTGGCGCGCGCTTGGCCACGAGGCATGGCGCAGCATATTAGCGGAGCATGGGGTTTTTCAAGCATGGTGGCGATAAGTGAGGTCGAGATTCGGGAGGCGTTGGCCGGCATAGCGGTGCCGGGGCGCGATAGCGACCCGATTTCACTCGGCATGATATTGGGCCTGGTAGTCAAGGACGGCAATGTCGGTTTCTCGATCGAGATCGACCCGGCCGATCATGAGGTCATGGAAGGCTTACGCAAGACCTGCGAGCAAACTGTCCATGCCCTGCCGGGGGTGGTCTCTGTTACGGCCGTGCTGACTGCCGAGGTCGAGGCGCCTCAAGCCACGCCGACGTCTGAAGCCAGCGGCATTCCCGGTATTGGCGCAATCATCGCCGTGGCGAGCGGCAAGGGCGGCGTCGGAAAGTCGACGATCGCGGTCAACTTGGCGCTGGCATTGGCCGCCAATGGCAGCCGGGTGGGTATTCTCGATGCCGACATTTACGGCCCTTCGCTGCCACGCATGGTGGGATTGGGCGGGCGACCCGAAACTACCGACGGGAAAATACTCGAGCCCATGCGCGCCTATGGCGTGGCCTGCATGTCCATGGGGCTCCTGATCGAAGAAGACACACCGATGATCTGGCGGGGGCCTATGGTGCAGGGCGCGCTTGAACAAATGCTGCGCGATGTCGCCTGGGGCGAGCTCGATGTGTTGGTGGTCGATATGCCGCCCGGCACGGGCGATGCCCAGCTCACGCTGGCCCAGCGGGTACCGCTCGCCGGCGCGATTATCGTCTCGACACCACAGGACATTGCCTTGCTCGACGCTCGCAAAGGCCTCAACATGTTTCGCCGAGTCGACGTACCCGTGCTCGGCATCGTCGAGAATATGAGTTATTACATCTGCCCCGACTGTGGCCACCGGGCCGAAATCTTCGGTCACGGCGGTGCGCGGGATACGGCCGCTAAGTTAGATGTCACTTTCCTCGGCGAAGTACCGCTGGATATTGAGATACGCGAGACATCTGACAACGGCAGACCTATCGTCGTCTCACATGCTGATAGCCCGCATGCCCGCACTTTCCACGAGATTGCGGAGCACATCAGCGCGATGCTTTCTGGCGGAGCGCAGAAGCCACCGCCGAGGATCGTTATCGACTAGCCCTTCAGCACCGCCTCCAGCTCGCGCCATTCGCGCGGACTGAGGCCGCTATCGGCCTGTTCGACGGCCTCGCCAGCAAGCAGACGCTTGACCACGACAAGCGCGGGCGCGGATAACGACACAGCACCATAAGCGTAATCCATAAAAGCAGCGTAAGTAGCAGGAACCCAGGCTTTTAGCACTTTCTCCAGCATTACGTCGGCATAGGCACGTATCTCATATTGCGCGTGGTTGTCGGCGCGCAGAGACAGAAAATGCAGCAGATTGTGCAAATCGGTCTTCCAATACCATTGGGTATAAAAGCCAAGGCTGAGGTTCATCCGTGCCAACTCGCGCGCGAGGCCCGTGCGTGAATCGTCGATACCCTCCCCGTCGTCATCCTCGTTGAGCATCTCGACATAGTGTGCGTGAGCGCGCTCGGCATCGTCGCGCAGCACATCGAGCACGCGCGCAGCCTCCGCGCCCTCCAACACTTTTCCGCGCCCTTGCCGATTCGCAGTCGATTGTGCCGCCAGATGCTCCGGTGCCGGCAGATAGAACTCGTTATCGAGGATCGAATAGCGCGCAGAGTATTCGTTGACGTTGGCGGTACGGTGGCGAATCCATTGCCGCGCGACGAAGATCGGCAGCTTCACATGGAACTTGATCTCGCACATCTCGAAGGGCGTGGTGTGGCGGTGGCGTAGGAGATAGCGAATCAGGCCTGTGTCCTCGCGCACCTTGCGCGTGCCCGTGCCGTATGACACCCGCGCCGCCTGCACCACCGCGCTGTCGTCGCCCATATAGTCAATAACACGCACGAAGCCGTGGTCAAGCACCGGTAGCGCCTCGTATAACAGTGCCTCCAGGGCCGGCACCGTAGCCCGCAGTGTTTGCAAGCTTTGCCCACGTTGGGCCGCTACTTCTGCCGCCTGCGCCTCGCTTAGCACCTCATTGCCGTCGCCCATCGGCTCCCCCTACCCGCAACGGGTCTTCCGAATTCCCACCTGACGCCTTATATACAAGGCGTCGGCTCTGCCGACTATGGCGATAAACGCGCTATGAAATAAGCGTCATGGACCCGGGGGCAGTGCCCGGCGCCTCCACCAATCTCCAGCGGTCTTGGCTGCGGTGTGCGGGGGCGAAACAGGTTCGACATGCGTGGTAAAGATAGGGTCTTCGCTCGGCATGGTACCGCCGTTATCGGGCCAAAAGCATAGTTGCCAATGACAACTACGCGGAGACAGCGCTCGCTGCGTAAGCGGCTAGCAGTCTCACTCTAGGCCCCAGGCGGTCGCACGTCTGGGCGGGGTTCGGAGCGCACCTGGCAACAGAAGCGCTCCACTACAAAGGCATGGCAATAGTGGAAAACACGCTGGAATACCAAGAGATGGTCGATACTGCGCTGCGTGGCGTCGCCCGCGAAGCGCTGGAGACGGTGGCTATGAAAGGCCTGCCCGGCGAGCACCATTTCTACATAACCTTCCTTACCCATGCCGCGGGCGTCGAAATCCCCGACGATCTATGCCAGCGCTTTCCGCAGGAGATGACCATCATCCTGCAGCACCAGTTCTGGGATCTTACGGTAACGCAGACCGGTTTTTCGGTTGAGCTGAGTTTCGCCGACCAGTCGCGCCGCCTAACCGTTCCCTTCGCGGCGCTAACCGCCTTCGCCGATCCGCACGTCAATTTCGGACTGCAATTTGCGACGGGCAAAGCTGACACCTCGGCAGAAGACGAGATACCCGAAAAGGCTGCGAACGCAGACGACGACGATAACGTCGTGACCTTGGAGACCTTCCGAAAAAACTGACGGGCACTATATTGGCACCCAACTCTCCAGCCTGAAGGGATGCCAGATATGACCGCGTTCACGTTCCAGGAAATGTTTCCGCTGGGACCCGACGAAACGCCCTACCGCAAGGTTACCGGTGATTACGTGACGCGGGCGGAACTCGCTGGCAAGAGTATTCTCAAGGTCGATCCCGAAGGCCTTACCCTGCTTGCCTTCGAGGCCTTCAAGGACATCGCACATCTGCTTAGACCCGGCCATCTCAAGCAGCTGGCGAGCATCTTTGACGACCCAGAAGCTTCGGCCAACGACAAGTTCGTCGCCTATGAGCTATTGAAGAATGCCAACATCGCCGCCGGCCGCGTGCTGCCGATGTGTCAGGATACGGGCACCGCCATCATATTGGCGAAGAAGGGCGAACGCGTCTGGACCGACACGAACGACGAAGAAGCACTGAGCCGCGGTGTCTGGCGCGCCTATGCCGAGACCAACCTGCGCTACAGCCAGCTCGCGCCTCTGGCCGGGCTGGAAGAGGTGAATACGCGCAACAATCTGCCGGCGCAACTCGACCTCCACACAGTGCCGGGCGATGCCTACAAGTTCCTTTTCGTCGCTAAGGGCGGTGGTTCGGCCAATAAGACTTTTCTCTTTCAACAAACCCCGGCGGTGCTCACGCGCAAGCGCCTCCTGGCTTTCTTCGACGAAACCTTACGCACCCTCGGCACGGCTGCCTGCCCGCCCTACCACCTGTCTGTAGCAATTGGCGGCACTTCGGCCGAACTCACCTTGAAAGCCGTGAAGCTAGCCTCGTGCCGCTATTTGGACAGCCTGCCCACCACCTCAACGAGCGGGACTGGCCATGCGATTCGCGACACCGACCTTGAGGAAGAAATCCTTGCGCTGACGCGTAATTTTGGCATCGGTGCTCAATTCGGCGGCAAGTATTTCTGCCACGACGTGCGCGCCATCCGCCTGCCGCGACACGGAGCCAGCATACCCATCGGCATCGGTGTTTCCTGCGCCGCCGATCGCCAAGCACTCGCCAAAATCACCACGAATGGGCTGTTCTTGGAACAACTTGAGCCCGATCCTGCGCGCTATATGCCGGACATACCCCCGGCCGATATCGCAGGCGATGCCGTGGCCATCGACCTGACACGGCCGATGGACGAGATTCGCCAAGCCCTATCCCAGCAATCCATCAAGACCCTCGTCAAGCTCAGCGGCCCCATGATAGTTGCCCGCGATGCGGCTCATTCGCGCCTACGCGCGCGTCTCGAAGTCGGCGAGGGCTTGCCTAGCTATTTTAAGGATCACTGCATCTATTACGCGGGTCCGGCCAAAACACCCGAGGGCTATGTCACAGGCTCGTTTGGCCCGACCACCGCGGGACGCATGGATGCCTATGTTGATCTCTTCCAAAGCCACGGCGGCTCGATGGTGATGCTGGCGAAAGGCAATCGCTCGCAAACCGTCACTGATGCCTGTGCCAAGCATGGCGGCTTCTACCTTGGCTCGATCGGCGGCCACGGCGCGCGGCTCGCCCAGGACTGCATCAAGCAGGTCGAATGCATAGAATATCCCGAGCTCGGCATGGAGGCGATTTGGCGCATCGAGGTCGAGAATTTCCCAGCTGTTGTCGTTGTCGACGACAAGGGTAACGACTTTTTTTCTGCCTTCACACCCACCTGACGGGGGTGAGTCGGATGAGCCGACCGCGTAAGATATCCGTCGTCATCGACAGTCATCCCACTAGCCTGTCACTGGAGCCCGAATTCTGGGATGCTTTTGTCGATTTTTGTAAGAAAGACGGCACGCGGCTCGCCGACGGCCTGGCCGCCATTGATCACGAACGGGATGGTGGTCTGTCGGGAGCGGTGCGCCTGTGGGTGCTCAAACGCCTACGCGACCAGGCGCGCTGAGGCCACGGTCACCGCCCACCAAGCAGGTCGTCTATCACGGATTTAAACTCTGCGTCGGGATCTGGCTCCGACTGGAAATCCGGCTCCGCCTCTGACTCCGATTTAGGCTCGGGGCTGTCCGAGATCACGTCACGCTCCAGTAAGAGTTGCTCAATTATTAGGGAATCAAACTCCGCGTCAGGATCTGGCTTTAGCTCGGATTCTGGCTCCGGTTCCGGCTGAAAATCCGGCCTCGCCTCTGGCTCCGATCCAGGTCCAGGGCCGTCCGAACTCACGTCACGCTCCAGTAAGAGTTGCTCGATTATTAGGGACTCAAACTCCGCGTCGGAATCCGGTTCTGGCTCGAGTTCTGGCTCTGGCTCTGGCTCGAGTTCTGGCTCTGGCTCGAGTTCTGGCTCTGGCTCTGGCTCGAGTTCTGACTCTGACTCGAGTTCAGGCTCTGGCTCTGGTTCAGGCCTGGGCCCGTCCGGACTCACACCACGCTCCAGTAAAAACTGCTCAATCGCGTCAGTACGTAGCTGCTTGGTGGTGTTTTCAGGCGGGCCAGTGAACCACAGACCGAGTGGCGGGATATCGCGGTGATCGTCGAAGCGGAGCCATAGTTTGGCATCGATGAGCCAACTGGCAAGGTCGAACGCGACGACCAAATCGCCGGTCGCTCGTTCGCCGACCAGTCGCACATCGTCACTACGCATCTCGCCATCGGCGACCGTGAAGCTTCCCGAGAGGGAGCGATAGCGACTACTGCCGGCACTGGTAGCACTCGCAGCTGACGCGACGAATGCCGCCACCGAGGCCGTATCGTCAAGACCGGCCGACAGGGCCGCTAGGTCGAGCACATCTACGACACCAGCACCGACTTCGCGGAAGCGACCCTTGCCCGTCAGGGCTAAAATCATTTGCTGCTGGCTGACACCGCTAGTGCTAAAAGTTCCGTCGAAGGTAGCACGTCCATCGACTGCCTCTATGCCGACAAGGCTGCTCAGGGCCTCACGCATCTCAAACTCGTCGAGCTCAACCGCGAGCCGAATTCGCGGCACGGGCTCCGAAACCAGTTGTCCGCTGAGGTCTAGGGTACCGCCCATCAATTCGCCTACTAGGCGCGCGATATCAAGTGTTCCGTTGTCGAGAGCCAAAGCGATCTCGGCTCCATCGATATCCAAACTGCCAATTTCCAGAGTGTCCGAAGACAACTTAACCGACGCGTCGAAGCTTTTGAGGGCGCTGAGATCAAGGAGTTCGCGCGACCATCCGCCCGGCACCGTGTCGCCACCGTTTGCCGGTACCAGCAATGCCAGAACAGCGTCCGCACCGATGGGGCCCGTGGTGAGGTCGATTCCCAACTTCGGACGCACACCCTCAAGGGCCAATGAGAGGCTTCCCAACACCGATGAGCCACCGAGGTTGGCGCTCAAATTGAGAGCCGTAATCTCCTTCGCATCGCCATTGACCCGGGCACCAACCGTGAGTGGACCGTTCATTTTTCTGGCCGGTACGACCAAGCCGAAGCCGCCGATCAGTCCGGCCAGATCGGGATGATTTAGCTCGGTAACAAGGGAGACACTGACAGAGCCAGGCAGGCCTTCCAAGCGCCCATTCGCAGCAATATCACCGCCGGCCACACCCAGTTTTGTAGAAATCTCTAAGCCGTCCAACGACCCTTCGGCCGAGCCACTCATGGTTACTGGCGCTGCCAACGCATCCGGCGCTCCATTGTCGAGAAGATCTGCGGAGCGCAAAAGGCGCGCCAGATTGGGGTGGGAGAATTCGCCGTCAAGATTGAGGCGCGGCGTATCCGCGACTTCTTGAAAACGCCCAGAAACCCGCGCATCGGCCTCCGACAGGGACGTCTTCACCTCCATCTCAAAATCCGACATCGTACCGTCTAATGTGGCCTCCACTACGACCGGCGCCACAAAAATCTGCGGTGCATCACCCGCCATCAGGCCAAGTGCCTCGAGCAGGCCAGAAAAATTGTCGTTGCTAAGGGTTACCTCACCTCCGAATGATGGCTCGGTCATCACCTCCGACAGCGTGCCGTCTATATCGATGTGGCTTTCCAAGATCTCCACAGTGCCATCGATAACCAAGGCATCGAGCCCGCCGGCCATTCGCACAATAACGGTAAGGGCACGGCCAAAGGCAGGGGGTAAATCTGCAAGCCGCGGGATCACGCGTGTCATCGCCGACAGATCCGCAGTGTCAAACTGCACGCCAAGATCAACAATGGGCTCCGAATCCATATCTGCAATATTGCCCGTCATCTTGGCATTAGCCCCGGCCAGATCACCAACACCCGTGTCCCGAAATGTGAGGCTGCCAGACTGAAGAAGACCATCAAGCCGCAGACCGCTGACCGGTAAACCGCGCCATATCAGATTGTCCGCCTGAAGAACGAAATCGGCATCGAAGTCGGCCAAAACTGCCAACAAAGCCTGCCCATTTTGCCCATCTTCGGCCGCAGTGTCCTGCTCCGGCGGTGGCCGGGGCCCGGACGACGCCAGCTCGGTGTCTTGACGCATAGTGTAGGCGTCAAGGTTGAGCCGGTCTATGCTGAGATTGACACCAAATGCGGGTCGTGCCCGATTGGCGTAGGCAATGCCACCTTGAAGATTTGCAGCGTCTAGATGCACATCAATACCAGTGACCTGACCGCCGATTATATCGCCATCGACTGTGGCGCTGACGTTAAAAGTTCGTAACCGGTCTGCCGGGACGCTGGAGAGGTCCACGCCCAGCCAGCTCAGCATCGAACGCAGATTATCCGACGCCGCTTCTAGTTGGCCCACCAAGTGCGGCCGCTCGCCGACCAAGGCAATATTACCAGTGATACGGACGTCCGAGCCGCCGGGCAAAAGAGAGGATAAACGTTGCACACCAACTACCCCATCGGCTAACGTCGCCTCAAGAACAGCCTGACGAACTATTTGCTCACGATAGATAATGGCATCAACAGCAAGTTGAAGCTTTCCGGTATCGATGCCTACCAACGGCACACTCACCGCCACACTATCGAGATCTTCCGCAACGCCGGGTGCGGCAAGAAAGGCATCCAAATCCAGGCGACTAGCAGTCAGACTGGCTTCCAGGTGTGTCGGCTTCACGAAGCTTCCTTTCGCCTCACCCTTAGCAATCATGTCACCCATGCGTAAGTTTATTTCAGTAGCCGAGATATCATTATTCGTAATATTAACCTTGCTAACAATCTCGACGCTTTGGTCGCCAAGCATAGGCATGGTGATGGATACGCCGCTCAATTCGGCAACAAGGTCAACGACGGCATTAGGCCCGGCAGCGTTGATGGTCATCTTGCCGTTAACGCTCGGATTCGGGACATCCAGAAGGCCACCGCCGGAGAACTCGATAGCCGTCTCCTGCGTCAGCGCCTTCAGGTGTATGGCGACACGTTTCTTAGCCGCCACCTGGCCTACCGACAGGTCGATCTCCGTCGCTACCCCGCGCAGGGATACTGTGCCGCGCCCACGAAACGGACCCGATAACGATTCCGCGGCCAGCACCATGTTGACGTTCTCGATTCGCTCTTCCCAACTCGCCGCCAGGTTGCGCCAAATCAATAAACCCCGCTCGACGGCCACCATCTCCAGGCTCATATTGATATCGCCGCTCAGCAGGCCTGAGCCAATACCCGGGAGCACGCCGGAACCGAAACTGTCGTCAAGACTGCTTTGCAGGCGCCAATTGAGGCTGCCGTCGGCCCGGCGCTCCAAATTTATCTCGGGCTCTACAAGGGTGACACTATCCACACGCAGCTTGCCGGTTAGCAGGGCCACCATGCCGATATGGACGTCCAGCGATTCGATTTGCGCCATAGCCGCATCAGACACGCCTTCACCGTCGCTGATACGCACTTGTGCCGCGGAAAAGGTCGGCGCCGGCAACATGGCAAAATCGATGTTGCCGTCCACTTCGACCTGCCAGCCGGTGGCCGCTTCCAGCTGGCCTACGATCTGCGGCTTGAAGCGATTCCAATCGACAAAGCTCGGCCCTGCAAGCAATGCCGCAAGCACGAGCACAGAGACGGCTGCCACACCATAAAGAACTGCCTTCAACGCTGCATTTCCCAGGGCATCACGCAATATCCAACCAAGGCAATCTTCCGCAAGCTTGCGTCGCCTGCAGACCCCGGTAATCTAAACAATGCGATAGTGCTGATATAGATCGCAATATCCCGATCGCGATAAAGGCCCTCACGCGGCCCGTCTGTCCGCGTTTCTCCCAGGGTTCAGGTAGTCAATCTCGGCGACTACCGCAAGCGGTCTGATGAAAAATACGGCTTCACGGACGGATGGGTGGCAGCGCATGAAAACATCGGATCTCTTCGTGAAATGCCTCGAAGCCGAAGGTGTGACCCACATTTTCGGCGTTCCGGACGAAGAAAATGCCCATGTGATGATGTCGCTCGAGGATAGCGATATCACCTTTGTGCTGTGCCGCCACGAGCAGGCGGCAGCCTTTATAGAAGATGCTTACGGACGGCTCACCGGCAAGGCCGGGATCTGCCTCGGCACCCGTGGCCCCGGCGCCCTCGACGCGGCCTTTGCACAACCTGGCCCGGCCCTAATCGCCGCGCCGGTAGACTATACTGAGAACCAGCGCCTGACCAAGCGCCTGGGCAATCTCGTCTGTCCGATCTGATCAGCCGCCGCCGAGGTGGCTCTGAAACCAGTCAACGGTTAGCAGCACGGCGTCCTCGAAATAGGGCCCATAGGGCGCATAATGATCACCTGGAAAGAGCTGGTACAATGCCGGGGCGTTGGCGCGGATCACTTCGTAGACGGCTTCGCCGTTGACCTTGGGATCGAAGTACTGATCCTCGGCGGCATCGATGATCAGGGTTGCCGCACGCACCCTGCCAGCGAGGTCGAGCGGGCGATGCGCTGCCATGCGCGCGAGATCGGGCGTGCCAGGGATCGAGCCCTGACGGTCCGTGCCCTCAGGCAACGGCACTAAGGCGCCGCGTGCCTTTTGGGTGGCTCGCGTCAGACCGAGCACAGCACGCTCCGGATCGCGGCTCACGCCCATAAAGCCCACCTGTGCAACGACGGCGGCAATACGCGGATCGCGCGCCGCCGCTTCGATAGCGTGGCCGCCGCCATAGCTCGTGCCCCAGACACCGACGCGCGCAACATCGACCCCGGGCTCACCCATGACGTAGGCTACCGCAGCAAGCAGATCGGCAATCTGGTCTTGCGGATCGATAACGCCGCGCTCAACATAAGCGCGCACAGTGAGGATGCCGTCGCTGTCAGGTTGGGGCAAGGTCTCGGCCAGCACCAGCCGCGCCTCGGAATCACCCCAGCCGCGATAGTCAAAAGTCAACACGACAAAGCCGCCCTCGGCAAAGATCGGCGCGTGAGCTTGGTTCAGGCCACTGCGCAGGCCGCTCCAGCCGTTGGCGAGTACGATCGCCGGCGCTGGCGCATCTACGGTCCAGCCAGGTGGTGTCCAGAGGTCCCCAGCCAGGCGGACACCTTGGCTCCATATCGTTACCGGGCGGCTTTGCTGTGCCGCCGCCGCCGTTGCCGCCAAAAGCATGATGGCAATGAGACAATGTTGAATTTTTGCCATATCAGTCCTCCCGCACCCACATTAGGGCACGGCGACGCTGGCGGCGACAGGCTTGCCTACCTATGCTCCGCAGCAAGAGGAGAGTGCCTATGACAGTAAGCACAACAGCGCCGCTGGTCCTGCACCGCGAAACGGTGAAGGCCGAGTGGCTCGACTACAACCGGCACATGAACGTCGCTTATTATGTGCTGGTCTTCGACCATGCGACCGATGCTCTGTGTAACCACATCGGCATCGGCTGGGATCACACCAGGACCACCAGCGGCTCTATCTTCATTCTCGAGAGCCACATCGCCTATCTTCAGGAAGTGATGCTTGACGATCCTTTGCGGTTCACCACCCATGTGCTCGATTTCGATTCCAAACGTATCCACTTCGCCCACTCCATGCATCACGATAGGGACGGCTATCACGCGGCGACGATCGAGATAATGCAGTTGTACGTAAACCTGGAAACTCGCCGTGCTGCTGCGATGCCGAAGGCAACGCTGGAGCGCCTGGCCACGCTCAAGGCCGAGCACGCCGCCCGGCCCCTACCGCCGGGTCTGAGCCGGAAAATGAGCTTAATGGCAGGCAAGCTTACGTGACGCCCCCCACAATGCGGCAGCCCGCTTTTCTACTGTATACTGGTACGTGAAACGCTTGATTTTCGGAGGCTGAAATGAGCGTGAGAATCTCAGGAGTGCTGCCGCTGTAAAGCGCGCTGCGCGCATCTAATAAAGCTCACTGGACCGTCGCCGAGATGGCGTAGGACGCGGTCGAGAGCGGCGTCAAAAACCTGGTCACCCTGACCACTGCTGAGGTCAAGGCCAAGAACGGCATCAAGGTAGCGCACACGCCCGGCGAAATGGACCGCGAGATCACCGACATCCTGATGCAGCACACTCAGAACACTTGCCAGCCTTCCCTCCCCAATTCATCATAGGCGACGGGCCGCGCCGGGCGATCATCTGGGGAGATTGGGCATGGCAGACAGCACTGCCGAAACATGTGAAGTGACACGCGTTGCGTTCGACGACCGCAGGATGCGGTTTCTCTATATGGTTATCTTCGCCATCCTCGCGTGGGCGGCGCTGTGGCTGATCATTTTTCTAGCCACAGCGCAGTTCCTGTTGTCGTGGATCACAGGAAGCATCAACGGCAATCTCAGAAATTTCTCGGGCAAGCTCGGCATCTATTTCCGCGACATGCTCGCCTTCCTCGGCTACGTCACCAATATCGTGCCCTTTCCGTTTTCGCCAATAGGCGCCGGCGTCGGCGAGACGGAGGCCGCGGCGCCCAAGCACAAGCCCACAAGGCGACGCAAACGGGTGGTAGCCAATGCCGCCGACAAGACCGATTAGAAGCGTGTCTCGGTTAATTGGAGCTAGTTTGATAGACCAAGATGGCACTTCGGATAGGAGCAATCGGCTGGGCGATTATGTAGCATCGGCCAAGCATCCCAACATATCCCAAAAGCCTCTTTGGCCCACGGCAGCATGGTCTTAGCTACATCCTGATGTCGTTTCGCATCTTGCCCAATGGGCCCACGTCGCGTAGCGACGCGGACCTAACCGGGGCACCGCCGAGGCCGGTCAAACTGACCCCAATCAACCGAGACATGCTCTAGCCACAGCGAGGCGATCTCTTGCAGATCCTGGGCGAGCGCCTGCGGCACAATCCGCACCTGATTCTGTCCGTGTTGGCCTGTGTCGCCGGCGCCGTTGCAGCGTATGGGGCCATCGCCTTCCGCCACGCCATTGATGCCATCCAGTTCCTCTTCTACGGCTCGGATTCAGAGCAGGTGCTATCCATCGCCATGCACCTGGAATGGTGGCACCGCTTACTGGTGCCGGCTTTGGGTGGGCTCGCAGTCGGGATCATAATTTATGCCTTATTGCCCGACCGGCGCGCACACGGGGTCGCCGACGTCATGGAGGCTTGTGCCGCACGGGGCGCGCGCATGCGCCTGCGCGACGGCCTAGTGGCGGCAGCTGCCAGCGCCACCTCGATCGGCGCCGGCGCCTCGGTCGGACGCGAGGGCCCGGTGGTCCATCTTGCCGCGACCATCGCAAGCTGGCTCGGCCAGCGCCTAGGCCTCGACCGGCCGCAACTCATCACTCTGCTTGGCTGCGGTGTCGCCAGCGGTGTCGCGGCCTCTTTCAACGCGCCCATCGCCGGGGTCTTCTTCGCCCTTGAGGTGGTCGTGGGCCATTACGGCCTCGGCACCTTCACGCCCGTGGTGATATCGTCCGTGATCGGCACCATCATCACCCGGGCCCATTTCGGGGACTTCCCAGCTTTCGTCGTGCCCGGCCTGGAGATCTCGACCTATTACGAGTTGCCTGCCTTCTTCCTGCTCGGCCTGATCTGTGCCGGCGTGGCGATACTGTTCGTCTACGGCACGCTGGTGGACCGCGCGCATCGCCGACCTGGCGCCCATTCCCCGTTGGGTGCTACCTGCCTGCGGCGGCTTAGCGGTGGGTATCATTGCCGCGGTCTTCCCCGAGGTCATCGGGGTCGGTTATGAGACCACGGATGCAGCGCTTGCCGGGCGCTTCGACCTCTGGCTCCTGGTCCTGCTGGCACTGGCCAAGACGGCGGCGTCCTGCATCAGCTTGGGCTCAGGCTTCGCGGGCGGCGTCTTCTCGCCGAGCCTCTGCATCGGCGCCCTAACCGGTGCCGCCTTCGGCCTCGTTGCCACCGCCTTCGTGCCCGACGCTCAGGTAAGCGTGAGCACCTACAGCCTGGTCGGCATGGGTGCGGTAACGGGCGCCGTGCTAGGTGCCCCGATCTCAACCATCCTGATCATCTTCGAACTCACCGGCGATTATGCCACGACGATTGCCGTGATGGTGGCTGTCACCGTCTCCTCGCTGACCAGCCGCCAGCTCGGTGTACAATCCTTTTTCGTCAGTCAACTCACCGCTCTGGGTGTCAATCTGCGCCGCGCCAATGAGCGCGCCACCACGCGCACCGTGCCGATCTCGTCGGTCATGAGCGACAGTTTTGCCACGGTCACGACAGAGACCGCCGCCAATGCCATCTACGACCTCGCGGGAAGCGGCGGCAAGGAAGACATCTTCGTCACCGACGAGGCCGGCAAGCTCACCGGCATGCTGCCTCACGCCACCCTACGGTCGTTACTCTTCGACCTGGCCACCGACCGCGACGCCTCGGCGGACGAACTCGCCGACGATCACGTAGACCGCCTCACCCCCGACGACACCTTGGACCGCGCCCTCGACCTCTTTGAGACCACTGACCAACGCCTCATTCCCGTCGTCGAGACCCGTGCCTCGGGCCGCCTCATCGGCGTCGTGCAGAGAGAGTCGGCACTACGGGCCTATTCGCGCGCGCTCTTGCAGCAGAGGGCGTGGGAACATGGGGAAAGTTAACCAGAATAGAAAGCATAATATTGTGTTGTTAATAATCACCACAACATACTTCCAGAGTCAAATAATACAAAGTAGTACAGCCGTCACGGATACTGTTATTAATAATAGTATGTAAAGTACTTATTCTATGAAATTCACTACTTTCTGTACGCTACATTGTAGAGCCCAATGCGGATAATGCAGCTCCTACCTCTCGACCGCTCTTTTTGCAAACGCATCTCTTCAATGAAATTGAAGGGCGCATTATATCGAGAACATCGAGAGTTCTTCCACGAACTTGGCGCCTTGATTGGGTGGCAACGTAGGGATTGAGAAGCCTGAGTACCTCAAGATGAAATACTAGCGCTATCTGAAGCGGTTGAAAAAAGCAGTCAACAATAGAGGGGGGGGCTAAGAAATATTTTGATGATGTGGTTGCTCAAAGACTGTGCGTGGTTTAGAAACCGCGCACAGCCTTGAAAATGCACTTAGTAACTTGGACAAGGTAGGTTTTGAGATACCCATAGAAAGATAAAAAGATAAATAAACCAATACTTTGGAGCCATAGCTCAGCTAGAAGGGCGCTTGAATGATATTCAAGAGATTGGCGGTTCAATTCTCCTTGGCTCCACCAAATAAATCTCTGCTAGCTGGCGGTGCCATATTTCTGGCTGGCATAATCTCCTGGGGTGCCTTCAACTGGAGCCTGGAGCTGGCCAACACCGAGCGCTTCTGCATCTCCTGCCACGAGATGTACGAATTCGTCTATCAGGACTACACAGGCACCAGCCACTTTGCTAACCATGCTGGGGTGCGTGCCTCATGTCCAGATTGCCATGTGCCACGGGAATGGGTGCACAAGGTAGTGCGCAAGATCTCCGCGACCAACGAGCTTTTCCATTGGTTGCGCGGCTCGATCGACACGCCGGAGAAGTTCGAGGCGCGCCGGGAGGTGCTTGCGGAGCGCGTCTGGTCGAGCATGGTTGCTACGGACTCACGCGAGTGTCGCAATTGCCACGACATCGCCGCCATGCGCCGCGAGCGACAAGAAATGACTGCAGGGGCCACGCACGATCTTGGGGAAAGATGGCAGATGACATGCATCGACTGCCACAAGGGCGTGGTGCATTCGCTTCCCACAAGCTTCGACAAGAAAGCGGAGATGGATAGCTTGCATGATCAGATAGAGACCGCTGAAGTGCCCTGCGGACTCTGCCACGAGGGTATGGCAGGAGCAGGCGATGGAAACGACTGGAACTGAAAGGAGAACGATATGTTCGCTGATAGGCGATTGGTCTGGGCGCTGACCTTGACATTCACGCTAGCCGCCGGGCAGGTCCAGGCACAGACTACTTCAGAAGAGGCGCTGCAGACGGGCGAGGCGCTGTTCCTGGAGAATTGCGAGATGTGTCACCAGGCCGATGCCATCGGTGATCCGGGCATAGCTCCCTCCCTGACGAATCCAGAGTTACTGTCCATCGCCTCAGACACCTTCTTTGAGGCCACGATCCGCGATGGAAGGGAGGACACAGGAATGCCCCCCTTTGCCCATTTAGGGCGCCGCGGCATTCGCGCCATCGTGACTTACCTGCGCTACTACGCGGTGGGTGCCAACCGCGCCGAGGAAGTCGATGCACAACCGGATGCCCATGGCGATCCGCGCCTTGGCAAGCACTGGTATGACAATATCTGTTCGACATGCCACGGTGTCGGTGGCGACGGCTATTTTGCCGGCGGCACCGGTACGGCGATCGGGCTGCCCGGCTTTCTTGACAAGGTTACCGACGGATTTATTCGCGAGACCATCCGACACGGCCGCTCGAACACACGCATGCTTGGTTTTAGCGGCTTGGACGGCCTAGCCAATCTGTCGGATCAGGAGATCGATGACATCATCGTGTACCTGCGCGAGCTAACACAAAGCTGAGGAAGATTCTGACTAATGAAACGCATTAAAAAATCGATGTCGCGGCGAGACTTTCTGAAAACCGGCAGCTTCATCACCGGCAGCGCCGCCGGCGCCAGCCTCATGGTCGGGACCAACCCCGAGCTCGAATCGGCCCAGGCCCAGGAGTTCGATGCCGAGGCCAGCCGCACCACAGCGCTCGCCCAATGCCCCTATTGCGGCGTTGGCTGCGGCACCATCATCCAGGTCGAGGGCGGCCGCATCGTCTCCATGCGCCCGGACAAAGACCATCCGACAAATTATGGTCTGCAATGCATCAAGGGCCTGACCGCGGCTGAGCCCATGTATGTCGACCGCATGGAAGGCGACGCCTACGTGCGACGCGACGTCTGGGATGAATGGAATAAGCTTGACCACGGCGACATCGAGTTCATCACGACCAGCAAAGGTTCGTTCGACGAGGAGCACTTCGTGCGCGTGCCTTATCACGATGCCTCGGAGATGGTGGCCCACAAGGTGGCCCATTTTGCCAGGACCCATGGTGGCAACTCGATCGCGCTCTACGGCTCCGGTCAGCTGACCGTAGAGGGGCAGTATCTCGAGAACCTGTTGCTGAAGGGTATTCTCGGCTCCAACACTATCGAAGCCAATGCGCGGATGTGCATGACCTCTGCCGTGACAGGTTATTTTGCTACTCTCGGCTCCGACACACCGCCGCTCGCCTACGAAGACATCGAGTTGTGCGACATGATCATGCATTTCGGGCACAATGCGCGCGAGTCACATCCGATTATCTTCTGGCGCGCCGCCGACCAGAAGCGAAAGGCCGATATCTCGACCGTGATCGTCGATCCCAGGCGCACCGGCACGGTCATGGGCTACGAAGACATCAATCCCGACAACTCTGTCCACGTGCCTATCCTCAACGGCGACATCAGCTTTCTCAACGCCATCGCCCACGTGCTGCTCAAGGAGCACGAAGACGTTATTGACTGGGAGTTTGTCAAGGAGCACACTACCGGCTGGCAGGAATACGTTGACGGCGTGCTTGCGAACTACAGCCCCGAACAGGTGCAGGACCGCATGGGCGGGCCCAGCCACGACGTCCCACCCGAGCTTATCCGGCGCGTCGCCAGCATGTTTGCCGACGCCACACGCAAGCGCCTCGCCCGTAGCAAGGGCCGCCACAGTGGCCAGGGCTACGGCGGCGTCATCATCATGTGGGGCATCGGCTACAACCAGCACATACACGGCCAGCACAACGTCATCTCGATCGTAAACCTACTGACGCTGACCGGTAATCTCGCCAAGCCCGGCTGCGGGCCGTTCTCAATGACGGGCCAACCCAACGCCATGGGTGAGCGCTTCACCGGCGGCTTGACTGGCAGGCTGCCCTTCAACATGCCGCTGTCGGACGATACCCACCGCGCCCGTATGGCCGATTTCTGGCGGGTTCCGGAGGAGAACCTGATCACCGCTATGAACTCCAAGAACCCGGGCTATGCGGTCGGCATGATGGAGCGGGCGCTCAAAGACGAAGTCAAGGCCATGTTTCTCGTCTACGCCACCCATATAGACCTACCGGACCAGCACAATCTGGTGCGCCCGGCGCTGTCAAAGACCTTCGTCATCGCCCAGGAGATCTACCGCCACGCGCCCAACAATCTCTACGCGGACGTGATCTTTCCGGCGGCGACTTGGGGCGAGGTATCGGGCGTCTATATCAGTTCGGAGCGGCGCCTCAACATTTGCCAGAAGGCCGCCGAGCCACCGCCAGGCTGCCTACCCGACATGGACATGGTGCTCGACAAGGCGAAGGAGATCGGCACCATCCTCGGCATGGACATGGACACCGTACTGCCCTATCAGCGCAAGAAAGATGGCTTCTACGATTCCGAGGAGATATTCCGCGATATCATCCTCGCTTCAGCCGGCACCGACACAGACCTCACTGGCATTCTCGAGGTGGAGAAGCTGGATGGGCTGTCGCCCTATGCTCAGCTCGCCGAGCTGCGCGGCATCCAATGGCCGGCACCAACATACGAGATTGCCCAGAACGGCGGTACCAAGCGCCGATACATGCTGCAGGAAGGTGAATGGGAGAATCGGCCTTACGGCTACTTCCGCACCAAGGACGGCAAGGTGCACATGAAGCTCTGCCAACAGGACTACAGCAACCGCAAAGAGCTGACCAAGCGGCTGATGGAGTTCGGCACTAAGGAGGCCCTCTACACCATCGACCACATGGACCTCATCGTCGAGGCGCGCGACAAGGGCGTGACGCCGGACATTCCAGACGAGGAGTTTCGAGGCATACCCTGGCACGATGTGCCCGAGGACAAGTTCCCCTACTGGTTCGGCCTGGGCGTGGTCTACGAGCATTTCCACACCGCCAAGTCCAATCGCAGCCCGACGACACGGCGCCTAGTGCCGGAGATGTATGTCGAGATCAATCCGGCCGATGCCACCGATCTCGGCATTGAGGACGGTGACAAGCTACGCGTGACGACGCGGCGCGGCTGGCTGGAGGCACGCGCCCAGGTGGGCACCAACAGCCTGGTCAAGCCGGCCCGCAATAATGTGCCACGGGGCTACATGTTCGGGCCCTGGAACCTGTCGGTCGCCGACAGCGCCGATCCCAAGAAGAACAAGTGGCTAGCGAATGCCGTAACCAGCCGCGTCTGGGATCCAGTGTCGGGCCAGGTCGACTTCAAGAAAAGCGCCTGCCGGATTGAAAAGATCTGAGGCAGGCGCGCCCCCGCAAAAGCGAAAAGTGGTGGCCATGGAGAGACGCGAGTTCTTTGCCGGGATCGCAATGGGAACCGTGGCTACCCTTTTGTCTAGCGAGTCGCAAGCGGCGCGCAACCGTTCGTCGCCGCGTTACCTACGCCCGCCGGGCGCGCTGCCAGAGGCAGACTTCCTCGCCCGCTGCATTCATTGCGGCCAGTGTGGCGAGATCTGCCCCAACCGCTGCATCGATTATTTTGGCCTCCAGAATGGTTGGGGGTCGAGTGATACGCCATACATTATTCCGCGCGAGAAGAGCTGCATTCTCTGCATGAAGTGCGGCGAGATATGTCCCACGGATGCCATAGCGAAGATCCCGCGAACGGCCGAGAGCATCCTAAAAAGTGTCAAGATGGGCCAAGCGGTGGTCGATGAGAGTCTCTGCCTCTCCTACCAGGGTAAGACCTGCGGCGTCTGCTACCGCGCCTGCCCGCTGCCCGATATTGCCATCTCGGTTGGCCGCTTGGAGCAACCTCACGTCAGCAACCAGTGCGTCGGTTGCGGGCTTTGCGAACGTTCGTGCATCCAGATGCCGCAGGCCATCCGCATTATTCCCGACCGTGGCGAAGACAGGGAGCGCACCTGAGTGGCCACCGCCCACAAGCCCCTCTTTCTCTGGCACCATCTGAACAAACTGCGCTGGCTATGTCTGACCATGATCTTCACCATGCTGGTGCTACTGCCCTTCCTGCATGTCTATCAGAGCTTCGTCGCCGCGCACGCGTACGATCTTCTAGCACCAAACGAACAGCGCCTCTACGACGCCATGGAGATGATCAGCGAGCCTTTCGTCGACGATGTGGAAAACGATCTCGACGCTATCAAGGGTAATACCTGGTCCGGTAGCTTCTGGGGCCTGCAGCTTTCTGACCCACTGGCCGCCATCGGCCAGACGGCTGCAAGCCTGTCGCTCTATTGGCCGTTCCTGCTTACGGCGCTGATTCCGCTGCTCCTGACGGTGCTTTTCGGGCGCTTCTATTGCGGCTGGATCTGTCCCGCGACCTTGCTCTACGAGCTCAATACCAACCTCGCCGGCTGGCTGCGCTGGGCCGGCATCGGACCCGGCAACAGACGTTTCGACAGGCGTTTGAAATATCTCGTGCTGGCGCTTGGCCTCGGCCTTTCGGCGGCCACGGGCTCGGTGGCGATCGCCGCCATATACCCGCCCGCCATCGTCGGCCGCGAGATCTATTATGCCGTGGCGCTCGGTGGCTTTGGCGCCGGCAGCGTCTTCTTCCTGATGACGCTGCTGTTCGACCTGCTGGTGGCGCGGCGCGGCTTCTGCCGCTATCTCTGTCCCGGCGGCGCGCTCTATTCGCTGCTCGGCCGCTACCGGCTGCTGCGCATCCGCCGCATCGTCGAAGGCTGCAACGATTGCGGCAAGTGCAACATGGTTTGCGAGTTTGCCCTCGACCCCATGCACGACGATTTCGGCCAGGAATGCAACAACTGCACGGCCTGCATTGCCATATGTCCGACCGCCGCCATGACCTTCACGCTCGGCGCGCGCGACGTGGCGCGGCAGGGGCCGGGGCATCTCGGCCGCGCCTATCGCGGCCAGAAACAAGGCGAGGGGACTTGACCGGGCGGCGCGGCGCTCTCAAGGGACTGGTCGCCGGCCTCGCCGCCTTTTTCGCCGCCGGCATGCCCTTCGCCGTCTCGCGGCTGCTGGCCCCGGCGCAAGCGAAACCGTTGCGCAACTACCTGCGTCCGCCGGGAGCACTCAAGGACGAGGCGACCTTCATCGCCGCCTGCATCGGCTGCGGGCTGTGCGGCGAGATTTGTCCGCCGCGTTGCATCCGCTTCCATGCCCGCGGCGGCGGCGGCGAAGTCAACCTTCCCTACATCGATCCGGCGCACAAGGCCTGCATTCTCTGCGACAGGTGCATGGCGGCCTGCCCCACCGAGGCCCTTACCATGACGCGCTTGCGCGAGATCGACATGGGCGTTGCCGTGATCGACCGCGATGCCTGCTGGCCCTGGGTGGATCGCGGCGTCTGCGGCGCCTGCGCGACCATTTGCCCCCTTGGCAAGCATGCCATAGGCTTCGATTTCGCGAATCTCTACCGTCCGGTGGTCCGCGACGGCTGCGTCGGCTGCGGCATCTGCGTCGAGGTCTGCCCGCACCCCAGCCTGCCGATCTGGATCGTCGACAGAACATTGAGGAACTGATCCATGCGCACCCTATTGACCCTCCTGCTGGCCGCCATCTCGATATGGCTAGCAGTGGCTCCGACGAGCGCCCATCACATTCTCGGGCGGCCGTCCTACAGCCTGAACGAAGATTCGAACACCCCACCTAGCATGCAGGTCGAGGTACAACTCGGTGACCTGCTCGTCACGACCATGGTCTATCCCGCCTTTCCGCGCCTCGGCGTACCTGGTCGTTTCAACCTCTATGCCAAACATACGAACGGTAGACTATACAAAGGGGAGGTGGAATTTTCAGTGCGCAAGATCACGTGGCTATCCTGGTTTGGCATGGGTGAGGAAAGTCGTGAGATCGGGCGTCAACTGCCTGACGACAACGTCTTCCGCCAGGCCTTTCGTTTGGACAGGGAAGGAGACTTTCTCGTCACCGCCACTTTGGATATCGACGGCGAGCCACACATGATCGACTTTCCGTTGCGCGTCGGCGAAGCCCCGATGATTGGCGCTCTGGAGATCATCATTGCGCTCGTCGTGCTGACCATCGCCGCGGTGACGCTTGTGCAGCGTCGTCGTGCCATGGTTGGCAAGGTTCGCGAGATGCATGACGACGGCCCGTCATGACCGCGTGGGCAGTGTGATGGATCGCCGCGTATTCTTCAAGACCGGCGCCAGGAAGGCTGCCCAGGTGGCCTACCACGTTGCCGGTGAGCGTGCGGCGCAGCGGGCCAAACATTGGATTCGCCCGCCCTTCGCTTTGCCGGAGGTCGATTTTCTGATTTCCTGCAGCCGCTGTGATGCCTGCATCGAGGCATGTCCGCACCAGGTGCTATTCCCGCTGGCGGCGCGGCTTGGCGCAACCGTGATGGGCACGCCAGCCATGGACCTGCTCAATCGCGCCTGTCGGCTATGCGCGGACTGGCCTTGCGTAGCGGCGTGTGAACCGGGCACGCTGGAGTTGCCCGAAGCCGAAGAGGAACCACTGCCAAGGCTGGCCCATGCCGCAATCGACAAAGACAGCTGTCTGCCCTATTCGGGCCCCGAATGCGGCGCCTGCGCCCATGCCTGCCCCGTAACCGATGCGCTGCAGTGGCAGGGCGGCGTGAAGCCCGTGATCGATGTCGGGCGCTGCACCGGCTGCGCCATGTGCCGCGAAGCGTGCATCGTCTCACCCAAGGCGGTCGCCATCACCAGCCTCGGCGGCAAGGAGCAGTGAGGTACAGCCTCACGGCGGCAATATTCCTGCTGCTCGCGCTGATATGCAGCGGGCGGGTCAGCGCAGCCGGGCCGCTAGCAGGATCGGCCAGCCCTTACCTGCGCCTACATGCGGCGGACGCAATCGGGTGGCGTCCCTGGGGAGAAGAGGCGCTAGCCGAGGCGAAGCGCCTCGAGCGGCCAATCTTCCTCTCCATCGGCTATGCCTCGTGCCACTGGTGCCACGTGCTCTCGCGCACAACTTTCGCCGACGAGCGCGTGATCACACTGCTCAACGAGCACTTCATCAGCATCCTGGTCGATCGCGAACAGCGCCCTGACATCGATGCTCATTTCATGGAGGTGCTGGGTGCGATGCGCAGCTGGCGCGGCGCGCCAGCAAACTTCCTGCTGACGTCAGATCTAGACCCGCTCTACGCCACAGGGTACGTGGCGCCCGAGCGCGAGCACGGTCAGCTGGGCATGATTGAGATTCTGGAGACCCTAGTCGACGCCTGGCGCGACGATCGCGATGCGCTTTTCGCCACCGCAGTCAACAATCGCAATGCGCTGAGCACTCTGCTCGCACCACCGCAGCCTGGCCAAGGCAAGGGCGGTGACCCACGGGTCCTGGCGGCAACAGAATGGCTTAAAGCCTTCGATGTTGAGCATGGCGGCTTCGGCAGACGAGAGAAGTTCCCCATGGCGAACGCGCTCTCTCTGCTGCTGCGCCAGGGCGTTTGGCACCGGGACGATGCGCTCGTGAAAGCGGTGCTGCGCAGCCTCGACGCCATGGCCGCCGGTGGCCTGCGCGACCAACTCGGAGGCGCCTTCCACCGCTATACCGTAGACCGCCTGTGGCAGGTGCCCCATTTCGAGATCATGCTGGCCGACAACGCCTTGCTGGCGGAGCTTTACCTGGCGGCCTATCAGGTGTCTGGCGAATCGCGCTATGCGATTGTGGCGCGGGCCGTGCTCGACGACCTTCTGCAGCGCTTCTCGCTCGCCGACGGCGGCTTCGCCAGCTCGCTTGATTCCGACAGCGACGGCGGCGAGGGGCGCTTCTACAGCTGGACCGAGGCCGAGGTGCGCGCGGTCTTGGGGCCCGACGCCGACAGCTTTCTTGCCGCCTATCTCGACCCGGCCCATGGTTTAGTCGAAAATCGTGCCATCCTCCGCCTACGCCCCGGTGCCGGGCCGCTGTTTGAAGTCGAATCACTCCTTGCCAAGAGCCGCGCCAGGCTTCTCGAAGCCCGCGCCTTGCGGCCGCCGCCGGCGCGTGACGACAAGCTGCTGGTGTCGTGGAACGCTCTTACCGTGAGCGCCTTAGCCAAGGCTGCACAGGTGCTGGACGACGCGCGCTACGCCGAGGTTGCAGCAACAACCGTCGATACCCTGCTCGGACTGGTCGGCGACGACGGCGCCCTGGTGCATAGTCGCCTCGGTGGAGAGGCAGTCTTCCTCGACGATTATGCTTTCTTAGTACAGGCGTTGCTCGACCTTTACGAGACCCGTTTCGAACGCCCTCACCTGGAGCAGGCTAGACGCCTGATGCACGTGCTGATCACCCGCTTCCAGGAGGCGCCAGAGCTACCCTTTCGCTTTACCCCGCTTGACAGCCGCTCGCCGCTGCCGGCGCAGGTGCTATTGCGCGAGGAGGGTTTGCCCACGGGCAATGCGGTCGCACTCACAGCACTCGCCCGCCTGCGCCTGTTTGCCGGCGATGATGCCTTCACCGACAATGCCGAAGCGATCCTGCGGGAACTCGGCGCCCATCTCCGGCGCGCCGCAGCGGCATCGCCCGCCTTGTTGGCGGCCTTCGATTTCAGCCCCCACGAGGCCCGCGAGGTGGTGATCGTCGGCAGTGTCGGCGATCCCGCGATGAGGCGGCTGTTGGTCGAAGTGCGCAGCCGACTGCTACACGGCACTGTGGTCGCACTGGTCGACCCCAACGGCCCAACCCAGGACATGCGCTGGCCCCTGCTGGCCTCGCGTCCCTTGCTCGCCGATCGTCCCACGGCCTATGTCTGCCGTAACAGACTTTGCGACCTGCCGGTCGATACTCCAGCTGAGCTTGCAAGCCAGCTCGATATCCTAACAGCGCCGTGACGCATCACTCGGTAGCAGAAACAAATGTGTTTAGCGGCGGGAATGAAGGCGGCGGGATGACCGCGTGGAACGCACATAGGGTGGGTACCGGCTACTTTCTCTTCGGCACGAACGGGTGGGTGCTCGATAGGCCGCCGTCTACCGCAAAAGCCTGGCCATTGACGTAGGACGCCTCGTCGCTAGCGAGAAATAGCGCCATGTTAGCGATCTCATGTGGCTCACCGTAGCGTTGCAACGGGTTGAGCTGTCCGATCTTGTGATCTGTACCGCGTTCGCGGGCACGCTCGAAGATAGGACGGGTCATGCCGGTCTCGATGAGGCCGGGGCAGATGGCGTTGATGCGCACGCCCGTGCCTGTTAGCTCAGTGGCTACCGTCTGGGCGAGAGAGATGACGCCGGCCTTGCTGGCAGCATAGGGCGGGCCACCGGCATTGGCGCGCAACCCCGCGACCGAGGCGGTGCAGACAATCGATCCGGCACCGGCCTCGATCATTCTCGGTGCTGCGTGCTTGATGCAGAGAAAGATGCCGACGAGATTGACCTGGAGAACCTCCTGCCAATGTGCAACGGTCTGCTCAAATAGCGGCACATAGCCGCCGCTGATGCCAGCATTGGCATAGATCGCATCGAGGCCGCCCCAATCGATCGCGGCGCGGGCGACGAAGGCTTTCACCTGGTCCTCCTCGGCGACACTGGCGGGATGGGCGAGCGCGCTGTTGCCATCGGCCTCGATCAGAGCGATGGTCTCGGCCAGTCCGTCTTCGGCCACGTCCACCGCCAGTACTTTCGCGCCCTCGGTGGCAAAGAGACGTGCACTTGCCCTGCCGATACCGCTTGCCGCACCGGTCACGACCACCCGCTTTCCTGCCAGTCTTGCCATGCTCTCTCTCCCGTAAGATAAATCAGATAGCTTACCATCAAACATAGTTGAGCAGAGCCGGACGGCAAAGGTGTAAAGTGCCAACGCAAGGCGCAGCGGGCGATATCGGCACCACGAACGCCGCCGACGCGGACACCGTCCACCAGTGGAGACGCCTGATAAGATCGCAGCACGACCGAGAAGCCGATGACTTGGCTCATGACCACAGCCTCGGTGCTGAAGCCGCTAGCGGAAGGCGTCTGCACGCCACTAAATAGGGGGATCTAATCGTCGTGCTAGCAATAAGGGTCCCTGCATTAAGCGGCAAGGCCCAGCTTGGCTCCGAGAGCCTGGGCGACGCGGCCGTTGGGGCGGCGACCGAGTATACCGAAGAGCCACCACGAGGTGCGGGTCACGGCCTCCAGGTCGATGCCAGTCTCGATACCCATACCGGCGAGCATGTAGAGCACGTCTTCCGTGGCCACATTGCCCTTCGCGCCCTTAGCATAGGGACAGCCACCAAGGCCACCAAGGCTCGAATCGATGACAGCGACGCCGCAGTCGAGCGCGGTGGCGAGATTGGCTAGCGCCTGGCCGTAGGTATCGTGGAAATGCGCCGCTAGGCGTCCGACTGGCACTTGCGCGGCTACTGTCTCGATAAGCGCTTTCGCCTGCAGGGGCGTGCCGAAGCCGACAGTGTCGCCGAGCGAGATCTCGTAGCATCCCATGGCATCGAGCGTCCGGGCAAGCTCTGCCACGGTAGCCGGGTCGACATCGCCTTCGTAAGGGCAGCCGAGCACGCAGGATATATAGCCACGGACACGAATGCCGTCGGCCTTTGCGGTGGCGACGATCGGTTCGGCCCGCGCCAGGCTCTCGGCGATACTGCAGTTTGTGTTCTTTTGCGAGAAGGTCTCGGAGGCAGCGCTGAAGACGCAGACCGTATCCGCCTGCGCCGCCCGCGCATCTTCGTAGCCCCGCATATTGGGGGTGAGCACCGGATAGCTGACGCCATCGTGGCGAGCGATGCCCGCCATGACTTGCGCGTTGTCGGCCATGCGCGGCACCCATTTAGGCGAGACGAAGCTCGTCGATTCAATGGCGCCGAGGCCGCAGACGGTAAGGCGGTCGATGAGCGCGACCTTAAGCGCAGTATCGACCTCGTGCGGCTCGTTTTGCAGGCCGTCACGCGGGCCCACCTCGAACATCGTCACGGCGGTCGGCAGCGCCATGGCTCAAGCGCTTCCCTCGGCGACGAAATCGACCAGTACCTCGCCCTCGCTGACCCAATCGCCAAGGGCAAAGTTGACGTGCTCGACATAGCCGGCCGCAGGCGCGGCAATGGTGTGCTCCATCTTCATCGCTTCAAGGATCATCAAGGGCGTGCCGCGCTCGACCTTAGCGCCGTCTTCAGCCAGCACGCGCACGATACGCCCGGGCATGGGCGCGGTCAGCCAGCCGCTCTCGCCTTCGTCAGCGACGCTAGCGGCGAGAGGCTCATCGAGTCCAAAATGCCACGTGGATTCCTGCACGCTGATAGTGATGTGCTCACCCCCAGACGGCAAGGTCTCGCAAAATGTGGTGGCGTTGACGGCGATGCCCGCGACGGTCGCCCGCAGCCTACCGTCAGCGCTCAAGGAGCCATCCGCTTCGACCTCACCATCCGGCAGATCGAGCCAGAGAGGATGCGGACCCCCACGCACGCCGATCGCGACCGGCGCGCCATTATCGATCAAAGTGATGGTGTCGTGCGCTTCGTCGTTGAGGCGCCAGCCGTCCGCCGTGTCCCAGGGCGAGTGAGGGTCGCCAGAATGCACCGCGGCATTGGCGGCAGTTCGACGCCGTCCGAGCAACACGCTGAGCGCGGCCAAAGCTAGCGCCAGAGCCGGCGCCGGTGCTGGCAGAGGTATTAGGTCTTCCCTATGACGCTCAATGAAGCCGGTGTCGATCTCGTTCATGTCATAGGCGGGATGGCGTAGAATCGCGCCGAGAAAGGCTAAATTAGTAGTGGTGCCTCCGATTTGTGTCGCCGACAGTGCCGTCGAAAGCGCGCGCACTGCTTCGGCTCTGTCGCGGCCCCAGGATATGAGCTTAGCAATCATCGGATCATAGTGGGGACTTACGCTGTCACCTTCAACGACACCACAATCCACACGCGCCGCGACCCGCGTGCCAGCAGGGATACTGCCGGGCTCCACCGGCAGACGCAGACGCGACAAGGTGCCGGTGACCGGCAGAAAGTCCTGCGCCGGATCCTCAGCATAAAGTCGCGCCTCGACCGCATGGCCGTAAAGCGGGATCGATTCCTGAGGCAATGGCAGCGCCTCGCCAGCAGCGACCCTGAACTGCCATTCGACCAGATCGAGCCCGGTAATCATCTCGGTCACCGGATGCTCGACCTGCAGGCGCGTGTTCATCTCCATGAAGTAGTAGGTACCTTCGTGATCGACGATGAATTCGACCGTCCCGGCACCGACATAGCCGATGGCCTGCGCCGCGGCGATCGCGGTCTCCCCAAGCTCCGCCCGCAAGGCCGGGGAAACAGCGGGCGACGGCGCCTCCTCGATGACCTTCTGATGACGCCGCTGTACCGAGCAGTCGCGCTCGTAAAGGTGCACGGCGTTGCCACGGGTGTCGGTAAAGACCTGCACCTCGATATGGCGGGGGCGCTGCACCAACTTTTCGATCAGCACCCGATCGTCACCGAAAGCCGACTGCGCTTCGCGCCGCGCCGCGGCAATGGCCTCGGTCAGGTCGAGTTCGCGCTCTGCGACGCGGATACCGCGCCCGCCACCACCGGCCACCGCCTTGACCATGATAGGAAAGCCGATCAGCCGAGCCTGTGTGGTCACGACCTTCAGGTCGCGGTTGTCGTCGTGATAGCCGGGCACCACGGGCACCTCAGCATCTTGCATGATGCGCCTTGCCTGATCCTTGGCCCCCATAGCGCGGATGGCCTCAGCCGGTGGACCGACGAAGGCAATATCAGCGGCCGCGCAAGCCTCCGCAAGGGCCGGGTTCTCCGACAGAAAGCCGTAGCCAGGATGAATCGCCTGGGCGCCGGAATGCCGTGCCACCTCGACGATGGTATGGACCCGCAAATAGCTGTCTGCTGCCGCAGCGGCACCGATGGGATAGGCCTCGTCGGCGAGCCGCACGTGCAACGCGTCCACGTCCACCTCGGAATAGACCGCGACCGTGCGGATTCCCAGCCGCCGAGCGGTGTCGATAATACGGCAGGCGATCTCGCCGCGATTAGCAATCAAAACTCTATCGAACACGTATCACTTCCACTCACCTACCCAACGCCGCTTGTGTTCATGTTGGAGATGGTAGCGAGCATAGCTCATGATCTCGTAGAAGCGGAACAAGCAACAACAGTGCGCCGATGATGATCCTCACGCTGGCCAGCGCTCGCACCAGGGCCCATAGGCGTGATGTCACAATAGCCCACCGTGCGCGCGCTGATGAGAGAGAAATATAGGACTTCGGAAAAGGTGATCGTGTCTGGGTCGCCTGCCACCAGTAATTGAAACTCGCCGAGGACACCCTCGACGATACGGTAGAGCGCGGCGAAGACGATGACATGGAGAGAATAGAAGATGAGGAAGGCGAGGCAGAAGGCAATCTCCGTCACAGAAAATGCGCCCAGCAGGATCATCGCGACGATGAGCACGATGCCGACGATACGTCGGCGACCCGTATAGGCCACGCAAGGTTTCCCCTATCCCTGTTCGGGCCAGACGGGTTTGCGTTTCTCCAGAAAGGCAGCGATGCCCTCGCGGCCATCGGCGCTGGCGCGCGCTTCGGCAATGCGCTGCGCCGTGTCCTTGATCACCGCCCGATCTGTCGGCCGGTCGCTGACTGCATCAATCAAGTCTTTCGAGGCGGCCATGGCGGCAGGACTATTCTTAAGTAGACGCGTTATCATGGCGTCAGCCGCCGCTTCTAGCTCGCCATCGGCCACCACCTCGTGCACTAGGCCGAGGACGCGTGCGGTCGCCGGGTCGATGCGCTCGGCGCTAAGGAAGTAGCGTCGCGCCTGGCGAGCACCAATGGCGCGCACAACATAGGGGCTAATCACGGCAGGGATGAGCCCGAGCTTCACCTCGGACAGCATGAAGGCGGCGGCCTCGCTAGCGATAACGATATCACAAGCAGCGACGAGGCCAACGCCACCGCCATAGGCGGGGCCCTGGATGACACCGACAACCGGCTTCGGCATAGAGGCCAAGCGCCCCAACATCTCGCCGAAGCGCAGCGCATCGATGCTGTTCTCGGCAAAATCGTAGTCCGCCGTGCGCTTCATCCAGTTAAGGTCGGCACCGGCAGAGAAACTCTTGCCGTTGCCCGCCATTACCACCACACGAACCGCAGCGTTGCAGGCCAGCGAATCGATGGCCTCGTCGAGTGCGTTGATGAGGTCCTCGTTGAACGCGTTGTGCACCTCGGGCCGATTGAGGGTGATGCGGCCAACGCCGAGCCTATCGTAGGTCAGCAGCAGGGAATCGGTCATCGCATCACATCCTGAAGACGCCGAAGCGAGGCTCCGGTATCGGCGCGTTGAGGGTTGCCGAAAGCGCCAGCGTCAGAACCCGGCGGGTCTCAGCCGGGTCTATCACGCCATCATCCCAAAGGCGCGCACTGGCGTAATAGGGGTGGCCCTGGTGCTCATACTGTTTGAGGATCGGCGCCTTGAAGGCGGCTTCGTCGTCGGCGCTCCAGCTTTCGCCGCGTTTCTCGATGCCATCACGGCGCACCGTCGCGAGCACGGTAGCCGCTTGCTCGCCGCCCATCACCGAGATGCGCGCCGTCGGCCACATCCACATCATGCGCGGGCTGTAGGCACGGCCGCACATGCCATAATTTCCGGCGCCAAAGCTGCCGCCGATGATCACCGTGAGCTTAGGTACCTGTGCGCAAGCCACAGCAGTGACGAGCTTGGCGCCATCCTTGGCGATACCGCCGGACTCGTACTTCTGCCCCACCATGAATCCGGCAGTGTTCTGCAAAAAGACGAGCGGAATGCCTCGCTGGCAGCAGAGCTCAATGAAGTGGGCACCCTTGAGCGCCGATTCCGAGAACAAGATGCCGTTATTGGCGACGATGCCGACGGGATAGCCACCGAGCCGAGCGAAGCCTGTGACTAGTGTGGTACCGTAAAGCGGCTTGAACTCGTCGAGCTCGCTGGCATCGACCAAACGGGCGATGACTTCGCGTACGTCGTAAGGCTGGCGCAGATCCCCCGGCAACAGCCCGTATATCTCACCCGGATCGTGCAGCGGCTCGCGCGGCTTAGCCATATCGAGCGCGACTCGCTTGGACCGGTTCAGATGGCCAACCAGGCGGCGGGTGATGGCGAGCGCGTGGCGGTCGTTCTGAGCGTAATGGTCGGCGACACCCGAGATGCGCGTATGAACGTCAGCGCCGCCCAGTTCCTCGGCGCTGACCACCTCGCCGGTCGCTGCTTTAACCAATGGCGGGCCACCGAGGAATATAGTGCCCTGCTCGCGTACGATGACAGCCTCGTCAGACATCGCCGGCACATAGGCGCCACCCGCCGTGCAGCTACCCATCACCACCGCGATCTGCGGAATGCCTTCGGCCGACATGGTGGCCTGATTGAAGAAGATGCGCCCAAAATGCTCACGATCGGGAAATACCTCATCCTGCTTGGGCAGATAGGCGCCGCCGGAATCGACGAGGTAGAGGCATGGCAGGCGGTTCTCGCGAGCAATTTCCTGAGCCCTCAGGTGTTTCTTCACCGTCATCGGGAAGTAGGTGCCGCCCTTAACCGTGGCGTCGTTGGCGACAACCACACATTCACGCCCGCGGATGCGGCCTATACCGGTAACGACGCCGGCTGACGGCGCCTGGTCGTCGTACATGCTGTGTGCCGCGAGCTGCGAAAGCTCCAAGAACGGGGAACTGGGATCAAGCAACAGGCGCACCCGGTCGCGCGGCAGCAACTTGCCGCGACCGAGATGTCGCTCGCGGGCACTTTCACCGCCGCCTAGCTTGGCCTTGGTTACTTCGGCGCGCAGGTCCTCGACCAGAGCCACGACGCGCGCGGCGTTCTCCTGGTATCGCGGTGCGCGCGTATCGAGCGCTGTCTGCAAAGTAGTCATAGGCCGTATATACGCACCGCGTTATCGTGGAATATGCTCCGGCGCTCGCTCTCCGATAGGTGAGTGGTGAGCTGTTGCGCCGCGTCGTACCACGCTTCATACCCGATTACGCGCCCGGAGACAGGCCAATTGCTGGTCCAAATCACCCGCTGCGCACCGAAACGCTCCAAGACGTGCGCCACGTAAGGCGCGAGCCGGTCGATGGACCATTCCGGTTCCGTGCTCACCGACGTGACAATGGACAGCTTGATGGAAACATTGGCGAGATCGGCGAAGGGATCGAGCCGCGCCCGCCAGGCGTCGAAGCCATCTTCCGTGATGTCGGGCTTGCCGATGTGGTTGAGCACGATCGTCGTCTGCGGTGCCTGCCGCGCTGCGGCCAGCGCGCCAGCAAGCTGGAAATGATGGGCATTGATATCGCAGACCTGCCCGAACTCGGCCAGAAGTTGGGCGCCGCGGATGAAGTTGGGTTGGGCCCAAACATGCGGATCGGCGACATGATGCACCGTGCGCCGTACGCCCTTGACTAGAGAGTGACCCCTGAGCACCGTGAGCTTGTCGCGCGCGTTGTCGGCTTCGATCGGAGCGGCGGCGATGATGCCGCGTAAGACCGGATGCGCGGCCGCGACGCTCTCGAGGAATTCGACTTCCGGCTCACCGTCGCTAACATCGGTATCGGCCTGCACAGCGATAGCGGCCGTTACCGGCACGCCGCCATGGGCCGAGGCGTATTCTTCCCAGTCGTAGTCTTCCGCAAATAGCTCACCCAGCAAACCGGGTTGGTGCAGGACCGCGCCACGCCATACGTGGAAATGGGCGTCAACCACGCTCATCGCTCAAGCCCGTAGATCGTCGCGGCAGTGTCATGGAAGATCTGCCGGCGGGCAGCGTCAGGCAAATGTGCGGTCATGGACTGCGCCGCAGCAAGCCAGTCGCCATATGGCGTGACCAGGGCCGCGACAGGCCAGTTGCTCGCCCACATCATGCGCTCGGGCCCAAACTCTGCGAGCAGGTGGGAGACGAAAGGCGCCACAGAGGATTCCGTCCAGGTGTTGTCATCGGGCATTTGCACCACGACGGAAAGCTTGACGAAGACATGGGGTAGAGCCGCCAGCCGGCTCATATTTTCGCGCCAGGGATCGAGTTTGCCGCCTTGCACATCAGGCTTGCCGAGATGATTAATGACGATAGTGGTGTCGGGACAGGCGCGGGCCATGGCGATCACGCTCTCGAGCTGCCAGTGGCGGGCGCAGATGTCGCAGATTACACCGCGTCGCCCAAGTAGGCGCACGCCGGCAATGAAGTCCTCGCGCCGGCAAAAGGCGTCGTCAGCCTCGTGTTGCGTGTTGCGTCGGATGCCGCACACCAGGGGATGCCGTGACAAACGGTCGATATGAGCGACGAGATCGGGGCCTTCCACGGGCGCGAAAGCGACAATGCCGCTGAGCTCGGGATGCTCGGCGGCAGCACGCTCGAAGAACTCCACCTCCGGTTCGCCGTCCCCCGGGTTCTGATCCACCTGCACGGCCACAGCGCCGGCCAACGCTATTTCCCCGCGCGCCGCCGCATAGTCCTGCCAGCCGATTTCGCCCGCGAAACGCGGATGCGCGACGATCCCCGGCTCGCGCATATCGCTCACGCGCCATAGGTGGAAATGGGAGTCGATCAACGGTTCCATGGCGTGCAGTGTAGCAACAGCGGCGCGTGCTTGACAGACTGCGCCCGTCCCGGTCTTGTCGGCGGCTCAAGTACGACACGAGGGATGGACGGCATGACGGACTTCGGCGCGGGGCCACTCGACGGCATTCGCATTATCGACATCACCAACGTGATCATGGGGCCGTTCGCTACCCATATTCTCGCGGACATGGGTGCGGACGTGATCAAGATCGAGGCGCCCGAGGGCGACCTGATGCGCAACCTTAAGCCGTACCGCAATGCCGGCATGGGCGGCGCCTTTCTGCAGCTACATCGCAATAAGCGCGGCGTAATGCTGGATCTCAAACACGAACCGGCGCTGGCGGCACTCAAGCGCTTGATTCCCACTGCCGATGTCTTCGTGCATGCACTGCGCCCAAAGGCCATCGACCGTCTCGGTCTCGACTACGAGTCGGTGTCAGCGCTTAGACCGGACATCGTCTATTGCGGCGCCTACGGCTTCAGCAAGGACGGTCCCTATGCTGACAAGGCAGCATATGACGACGTCATCCAAGCGGGTTCAGGCCTCGCCGCTTTGCACGGAAAGCGCTATGGTGAGCCTAATTACGCACCGACAGTAGTCTGCGATAAATTAGCTGGACAGGCGATCGCCTATTCTATTCTCGCCGGCTTGTTGCAGCTTGAGCGCGGCGGTGGCGGCCAGGCCATAGAAGTGCCGATGTTCGAGACCGCAATCGAGTTTCTTACGCCCGAGCACTATGCCGGTGCCGTGTTCGAGCCGCCACTGTCCGAGTTCGGCTATCCGCGCGTACTGGCGAAGAACCGCAAGCCCTTTCCCACGGCAGACGGCTATTGCTGCATCATGCCCTATTCGGACGCCAACTGGCGCGATTTCGTGGATTTTATCGGCCAACCCGAACTGAAGGACGATCCACGACTGGAATCGGTGACCACGCGCGGATTGAACGTGGATTTTCTCTACGGCCTGATCGCCGAGGCTGCGCCCAAGCACTCGACCGCGGAATGGGTCCAGTTCTGCGATCGTTCGAGTATTCCCAGCATGCCCGTGCTCGCCTTCGAGGACTTACGCGACAACGAGCACGTGAAGGCGGTTGGACTGTTCGAGACCGTCGAGCATCCCAGCGAGGGTCGCCATCAGATGGTGCGCCGGCCGGTGAACTTCGGCAAGGCGCCCTTCGCGCTGCGTCGCCACGCTCCGCGTCTCGGTGAACACACCCGCGAGGTGCTGGCCGAAGCTGGCCTTTCCGAAGCAGAGATCGAGATGGCGACCGGCGAAAGCTAATCAGGCTTTAAGCCACCAGTCCCGGACGGCCGCGGCGACAAGGTCCGGCGAGCATCAAACACGCCGTCTCTATGCTCGGCGCCAATCGTCGCATGCTTGCAGACGATATCGATGCGGCGCGATAGCCCACTCGCCTTTTTTCCGTTTGCGCGCTACTACGATCCCCTGTGGATTTTCTGGGAGAGCGTCTTGCCAGCCACGCGTCCGTTCGGGGTCAATACCTACTCCTATACGCTCGGCCATAGTGCCGCCGACTGTCTGACGCGGCTGGCCGACCAAGGTACGACCAGCGTAGAGTTGATGATGTATCCTGGGCACGCTTGGCCGTGCGAGATGGGCGCAGTGGCGCGGCGCTCTCTGGCGGCTCTGGTGGCGAGCCACAGCCTGCAGATCCGCACCCTCAACATGCCCAATATCGACGTCAATCTGACGGCGGCGAACGATGGTATGCGCACCCTCAGCGTCGCCCATCTAGTGCGTGTGATCGCACTTGCCGGCGACCTCGGTGTGCCCGGCGTGGTGATCGGGCCGGGTAAGCCAAATCCACTCCTGCCGGCGCCACAAGACCAGCTCATAGGCTGGTTCCAGGCGGCGTTAGACGTGCTTCTGCCGGCAGCCGAAGCGGCCGGCACACGGTTGCTGGCCGAGAACATGCCGTTCGCCTTTTTGCCCGATGCCAAGCGCCTCATGGAGGCCATCACACCCTATCGCGAGGTCGGTGTAGTCTACGATGTGGCCAACGCCGTATTCATCGGCGAAGACGTGCGCGAGGGGCTGCGCCACGTCCAGAACCGCCTGGAATTGGTGCATCTCTCCGACACGCCGCGCAAAGTCTACCGCCACGATCCCGTCGGCGGAGGGGCCGTGGATTTCACGGCCTTTGCCGAGGGGTTGGTCGAGATCGGCTATGCCGGCGAGGCTATGTTGGAGATTATTTCACCCGAGCCCGATCGTGAAATCAGCGACAGCATCACACGCCTGCTAGCCATGCCGGCATGGCAGGAGTGGTTGGCATGAGTATGGACGAGATCTTCGATGTCATCGTCGTCGGCGGCGGCGGCAGTGGGCTTGCAGCAGCGTTGTCGGCGCGCGAGGCTGGACGCAGCGTCGTGCTGCTGGAAAAGAACCCGGCGCTCGGCGGCACCACGGGGCTTTCTATCGGCTCGATCACCGCGACCGCCACGCCGCACCAGATCGCGGCGGGTATCAAGGATCGGCCGCAAGATCATTTCTCCGACATGCCAAAGTTCGCACCAGGGCTCGAAAACCGGGACAATCTCGCCCTGCGCCGCCTACTGACAGAGAACGTGCCAGAGACCTTTCGCTGGCTATGCGATCTCGGTTTAGTGTTCTACGGACCCATGCCCGAGCCACCGCACAAGAAACCGCGCATGCACAACGTGCTGCCCAACTCGCGCGCTTACATTCACGTGCTGGGTGGGCATGCGGCGCACCGTGGTGTCGATATTCGCACCGATGCCAGGGCCTGGGAGTTGCTGCGCGAGGGAGAGCGTGTAGTTGGTGTCCGCGCCGAGATCGCCGACCAGGGGGTCCGCCTCGGCGCGCGCGGCGGCGTCGTGCTGGCGAGCGGCGATTATGCAGCAAGCGCCGAGCTCAAGGCGCGCTTCATGTCGCCTGAGGCCGCCGCCGTCGATCCCATCAACCCAAGCAACACGGGCGACGGCCAGAGCATGGCCATGGACCTTGGCGGGCGTGTACTCAATGGTGACCTGACCTTGGGGCCAGAGATCCGCTTCGTACCGCCGCCCCAGGACAGCTTCGTTCGCCGTCTGCCGCCCTGGCGCTGGCTGGCGCGGTTCATGGCCTGGTCGATGGATCACGTGCCGGCCGTTCTGTTGCGGCCCTTCATGATGAGCTTCGTGACCACCCATTTGGCGGCCGACCCTTCTCTCTTCCGGGAAGGGGCGGTGTTGGTTGACGCGCGCGGTGAGCGCTTCACCGACGAGCTAGCCGAGCCCGCCTTCGACCTGCCGTCGCGCCCCGACAAAATTGGTTACATCTTGTTTGATAGACGCGTGGCCAAGAAATTTTCCAAATGGCCGCATTTCATCTCAACGGCGCCCGGCATCGCCTATGCCTATCTCCCCGACTATAAGCGCAACCGTAAAGACGTCTACCACCGCGCCCGCAGCCTCAACCAGCTGGCCAAAGTACTTGGCATGACGACAGACGTGCTCAAGGCAAATATCGAGGAATACAATAGTTCCCTAACCGGAGACCGCCAACCTATCACCAAGCCGCCCTTCGTGGCGCTCGGCCCTGTCAAAAGCTCGATCATCATCGTCGAGGGTGGCGTGGCCGTCGACGAGCGCCTACGCGTGCTCGCCGACGATACGCCCATCCCCGGCCTTTTCGGCGCCGGCTCCGCGGGCCAGGGTGGCCTGCTACTCGAAGGCCACGGCCACCACCTAGGCTGGGCCTTCACCTCAGGCCGCCTAGCCGGACGAAATGCGGCCTACGAAGTGACAACAGCAGATACCGTCAAAACCTAATCGCGTGGGCGGCATAGAGCGCCCCGCACCCACAAACAGACACAGCATGACGTTGCCGGCGATCATTTGCCCCGCGGGCTGGACCGATTGGCGCTTTTGCTCATGTCCGGCAGCCTTGTTGGGGAGGGGTTTAACAAAAGTGTAGAAACCGCGCACCGGCGGGTCAATCGCCACCCGTCTGCTATAACCGTTCGCGAACGCAGGAGGAGACGACGGATGACGAACAGCATACTGGTTCTGGGTGTCGGGCCGAGCAACGGGCTCGGTGCTGCAATCGCACGGCGTTTTGCGCGAGAGGGCTATCATACTTTTATTGTCGGGCGCGATGGTGAGCGCCTCGGCCGGGTAGCGGCAGAATGCGGCGAGACCGTCACCGCGCTACCGGGTGATGCCACCGATCGTGACGCCGTGGCGCGGATCTTCGATGCGGTCGAGGCCGAGGCCGGCGTGCCAACTGTGGTCGCCTACAACGCGGGCAACAACCGCCGTATCCCCTTCTTCGATCTTGACGAGGCCACCTTCACAAATTTCTGGCGTACCTGCTGCCTCGGCGGCTTTCTGGTCGGCCAGGAGGCGGCACGGCGCATGCTGACGCGGGGCTCTGGCACGATCACCTTCACCGGCGCCTCGGCCAGCCGCCGCGGCCGGCCTGGCTTTGCCCATTTTGCAGCCGGAAAGGCCGCCATCAAGGCGGTGGCCGAGGCCATGGCGCGCGAATTCGGCCCGCAAGGCCTGCACGTCGCGCATGTGATCATCGATGGCGGCATCAACGGTGAACGCCTGCTGAGCCGAGTTCCCGAGATGGCCAAGGAGCGCGGCGAAGACGGTCTGCTCGGTATTGAGCACATTGCCGAGACCTTCTGGCAGCTGCACGCCCAGCACCCCAGCGCCTGGACCTTCGAGACCGAGTTGAGGCCGTACAAGGAGCGCTTTTAGGCAGGTGCTGGCATTCAACTTCGGCGATGGTCTATCATGCGCCCGGACAAACGACGAGGAAAGACAGGGATGGGCAAGAGCCTGACTGCAGCGCAGATCGCCGGCTACGAGCACGACGGCTATGTCGCGCCGATCCGCATTATGAGCGAAGACGCGGCGGCCGAGATTCGCGCCAGACTGTTGGCGGCAGAGGCAACGCAAGGCGGGCCGATGGCCGGTGCACTGCGTTTCAAGCCGCACATTCTCTACACCTTTCTCGACGATTTGGTGCGCGATGAGGGCCTTCTCGACGCGGTAGAGGACGTGCTCGGACCCAACATCCTGTGCTGGGCCTCGGCGTTTTTTACCAAAGAAGCGCACGACCCCAGCTTCGTATCCTGGCACCAGGATTCGACCTATTGGGGGCTGAGCACGCCGGAGGTGACGACGGCATGGGTGGCGCTAAGTTCGAGCACACCAGAGAACGGTTGCATGCGCGTCATACCGGGTAGCCACACCGCCGAACAAATCAGCCATACAGACACCCACCACGAAAACAATATGCTGAGCCGCGGCCAAGTGATCGACACCGAGATCGATGAGAGCAGGGCGGTCAATATTGTGCTTAGGCCCGGCGAGATGTCACTGCACCACGTGCGCCTGATCCACGGCTCTGAGGCCAACCACTCCGATGGCCGCCGCATCGGCTTCGCTATCCGCTACATTCCGACGCACCTACATCAAGTCAATGGGCCGCACGATGCCGCAGGCCTAGTGCGCGGCGATGACGAGTATGGCAATTTTGAGATCGAGCCGAGCCCGCGCACGGATCTTGATCCCAAAGCGGTAGCTTATCATGCCCGCAGCGCTGAGTTGCACGGTCAGTTGCTCTATCAGGGGACCGAACGGCAGCCGTACTCATGAGTTGAGCGGCAGCGTCAAGGGGGGATTAAGCGATGTCAGGCCGCGTAGGATGGCTTCTGACTGGCGGCGTAGCAGCGCTCGTGATCATCGCTGCGGTGCTTTTCCGCGACGAGATCAGCGCGCCAACCAGCGAGCAGAAGGGCGCCCAAGAGACAGCCGAATATCGCTGGAAGATGCAGTCTCTGTGGCAAGCGGGGTCAATCAACCAGACGGTCTTCGAAGATTTCTGCGACCGCGTTACCGAAATTACCGGCGGCCGGCTCGTCATCGAGCCGCTGCCGGTGGGCAGTGTTGTTGGCTACAACGAGACCCTCGACGCGGTCGCCGCCGGCGTGCTCGACGCCCAACACGGCGGCACAGGTTATTTTGCCGGTAAGGACCCCGCCTTCGGCATCATCGGCGATATCAACGGCGGCTATGAGCATGTGCGCCAGCTCACCATGTGGTTTGAATATGGCGGCGGCAAAGAACTGGCCCGCGAGCTATTCTCTGCCTATGGATTATATTACATTGGCGGTGTTTCCTGGGGTCACGAATCGATTCCGGCCAAGAAAGCAATCCGCAAGATTGCTGACTTTTCTGGCGTCAAAATTCGCGCACCAGAGGGCATGTCGCAAGTCATATTCAAGCGTATCGGCGCCGCTCCCGTAAACATTCCCGGTGCCGAAGTCTACACCGCGCTTGATCGGGGCGTCGTTGAGGCCGCCGACTGGGGCACCCTCGGCATGAACGACGATCTGGGCTTTCACGCTATCGCTCCTTATCCCATCTATCCTGGGTTCCATTCCGCGCCGATAGCGGACGTGGCGGTCAATATGGAGCGCTGGAACGAGCTGCCGAACGACATCAAGGCGTTGGTCGAAATGGCGGTACGCGACTTCAATCGCGACATGATCGAACGTATCGGAATACAAGACGCGGCGGTGGCAGCAGCGGCAGCTGAGAAGGGCATCGAGCTAGTCGCCTGGAGTGCCGAGGAGCGGCGCAAATTTCGTGAGGTGGCGTCTGGCGTCTGGGCCGAATATGCGGCGCAAAGCCCGATGGCTCAGCGCATTTATGAATCTCACATGGCGTTTCTCGCGCGTCTCGGTTTGCTGTAAGGGAGCGAGAGACATGCGAAAACCCAAAAGGCTTGTTGCCGCCGTCTCCATGCTACTGGCCGCGACACCTGCCCAGGCGGCGGATGTCGAATGGACTTGGCAAGCGTCGACCTCGGCCGGCGAGATCGCCTTCGTCATCACCAAGGAATTCACCGATTCCATCGAGATGCTGACGGACGGGCGCCTCGCCGTGCGCCTGGTGCCTGTGGGCTCGGTGGTACAATACAATGAGACACTGGATGCGGTCGGCACCGGCCTGCTCGACGGCCATATCACGGCGACAGTGTACTTTTCCGGTAAAGATCCGGCTTTTGCGCTTCTCGGCGACCTCATCGCGGCCTACGAGCATCCGGAGCAAGTGTTCATGTTCCTGCGCCACGGTGGCGGCGATGCCTTACTGCGCGAGCTGATGGCACCCTATGGCGTGCATTACATCGGCGGCTCGGCGACTGGGAAGGAGGCGTTCGTCTCCAAAATTCCGATCCGCCGCGTCGACGATTTCGCCGGCGTCAAGCTGCGCGCACCCGAAGGCATGGCCCAGGACATTTTCGAGCGCATCGGCGCGGCGCCCGTTAATCTTCCAGCGGCGGAAGTTTATACGGCGGTAGAGCGCGGCGTCGTCGATGCGGCCGATTGGGCGACTTATTCCATGAACCACCAGCTCGGGTTTCATGCCATCGCCCGCTACCCGATCTATCCCGGCATCCACTCCATGCCAGTGATCGACATCTCGGTGAACGCAGAGAAGTGGAATGCGTTACCGGACGACCTCAAGGCTATTCTGGAAATGGGAGTGCGCGACTTTGCGGGTGACGTCACGCGCCGGCTGGAGCTGCAGGACCTTGCCGACGTTGCCGCCGACCGCGCTAAGGGAATCGAGGTGGTCGACTGGCCAAAGGCTGAGCGAGACCGCATGCGTGAGATCGCCGTCGAAATCTGGCAGGATTGGGCGGGGCGCAGCAAGATGGCACGGCGCGCCTACGAAGCGCAAACCGCGTTCCTGCGCGCCATCGGGCTGTTGGCTACGGAATAGCGCACTCGTATGGCACGTCTCTTCGCCATGATCGAATGGCTGTCCGAGCGCATCGGGCGGCTCTTCAGCTTCCTCTTTCTCATCTGCATGGCGATCATCGCCTACGAGGTGGTGATGCGCTACGGCATCAATGCGCCCACAATCTGGGCCCATGACGTCACCACGGCGCTGTGCGCGACAGGCTTTTTACTGAGCGGGCTCTATACCATGCAGCGGCGCGCCCATATCCGCGTGTCGCTTGTGTACGAACACCTACCTTCAGCCGTCCGCGACGTCCTCGACGTAGTCAATAGTCTCATCATTTTAGGTTTTCTCGGGCTGCTGGGCTATCAGTCAACCAAGAGCGCGATCACCTCGGTCAGCATCGGCGAGACCGCGGGCACGGCGTCGCAGTTGCCGTTACCGGCCATCGTGAAGTCGGCGCTGGCGACTGTTTGCATCCTCATGTTCATTCTGGCGCTGGTGCATCTGATCCAGTCGCTAACACGCCAGCCTTCAGGCGAACCGCGTAGCGTGGACCAAACGTGAGCATCGAGCTACTCACTTGCCTCATGGTTGGCGCCATTGCCGTGCTGCTGATCATGGGCCTGCCGCTCGCTTTCGTGACTGGGGCCGTGGCCATGACGGTTGCCGTGAGCGAGTTCGGCCTCTCTGGATTGTTTCTCATCGAAAGCCGCATCACTAGCCTGGTGCGCGAGTTCGTGCTCGTCGCCGTGCCCATGTTCATCCTCATGGCCTCAGTGCTCGAGCGTTCGGGAGTGGCGCGCGACCTCTACAGAGCTATGCACATATTGGCCGGTGGCTTGCGTGGCGGACTCGCCATCCAGACCATGGTAGTGGCCGTTCTAATGGCGGCAATGACCGGTATCATCGGCGGCGAGATCATCCTGCTGGGGCTCGTCGCCCTGCCGCAGATGCTGCGTCTCAACTACGACCGCGGGCTCGCCATTGGTACGATCTGCGCCGGCGGCTCGCTAGGCACCATGATCCCGCCATCGATCGTGCTTATCATCTATGGCCTGACAGCCGGCGTGGATATTGGCCAGCTTTTCGTCGCCACTGTCATGCCGGGACTGCTACTCGCCAGCATCTATGTCGGCTACATCATCGTCCGCTGCCAACTCAACCCAGAGCTGGGGCCGCCGGCGCCGCTCGAAGAGCGACAGTTGCCGCGTGAAGAAAAGCTGCGCCTAATCATCGGATTATCGTTGCCGCTCGGTGTCGCGGCATCGGTGCTGGGCTCGATCTATCTCGGTATCGCCAGCGTCACCGAGGCCGCCGGCATGGGTGCGCTCGGCGCCATCATATCTGCAGGCGTGCGCCGCGAGCTGTCTTGGACCATGTTGCGCGAAGCTCTCTATCAGACCATGAACACGTGCGGCATGCTTCTCTGGATCACATTCGGTGCTACGGCACTGATCGGCATCTACAACCGCATGGGTGGCGACACCTTCGTCGAGGGTCTGATTACCGGCCTGCCGCTCGGCCCCCTTGCCATCATCGTAGTGATGATGGCGATTCTCATCATCCTCGGTATGTTCATGGACTGGATCGGCATTTGTCTCTTGACCATGCCGATCTTCGTGCCGGTGGTGATCACGCTGGGCTACAACCCTATCTGGTTCGGCATTCTATTTTGCATGAACATGCAGATTAGCTACCTGACCCCGCCCTTCGGCCCCGCCGCCTTCTACCTCAAGGGAGTGGCACCACCGGGCATCAAACTCGGCCACATATACAACGCCATGTGGCCCTTTATCGCGCTACAAGCCTGCGGCCTGGTGCTGGTGCTGTTCTTCCCGGAGATCGCGCTTTGGTTACCGGCTCAGCTCCGGAATTAGCCGATTCAGCGCACCCACTAAAACTTGACCGATACAGTACAACGTAGTGAACTTATTAAAAGTGAATGAAGCGCCCGAGCAAGATTGCTATGAGGTCTGTAGCATGGCTCGGTGACACACCAGTAACAGCCATCCATATCGCATGCAGATGCTACACTATGTATATCTTGAAGAGGATGACCTTAATTTTAATCAGAGCCTCCCGCTTAAGGATACGAGGCTCAGAACTTAGTGTTAAAGTCTATGCGGAAGCGCTTCCCGTCCTGCGTGCTGGTAATGGCATCGACGATATAAAGCCGGGCGACTAGGTTCGTTTTGCCAGAGATCGCAAAGGCGGTGCGAAACTCGTGGCCACGCAGATCACTCGAATCGGTCTGGTTAGCTGAGCCCCAGCGCACCCAATCATCCTGCGCGTAGGAAGCATTAACTGCCAGAGTCTCGATACGGGCAAAGTAGTAGCCGACCAGCCAATCTCCCCATTCCTTCAGCTTACCAACCTTGGCCGAGAGTATGAAGCCGTCACGCTCGTTGCGATTTGCCACGGTAAAGGCGTTGGAATCGCTTGCCGAATAGCTCTCGAAGTTATGCATGAAGTCAGCACCGAGTGTGATCGGCATATCCATGGCCAACAACTTCGCCTGTACACTGACGACGCCAATCTGGTAGTCCCTCGCGCCGTTACCGTTACGTATGTTGACTGCGCCGTCCTTGCCCTTCATGTCGAAATAGCCGGCTGCGGCGTTCAGTTTTATACCCTCCGCGACATCACCAGAATACTTGAGCTGCCCGGCGATCATTTTGCCGAGCTGATGCGACATCATGCCGTCCGGCAACGCGAAGACGCCTGTGGTGACCGACAGTTTGCCAACGCCCGTGTCGAAGCCGCCGCCGGCGGCGCCGCCGAGTAGGGTCACATCGTCATCCCAAAAATGCTCGTTCTGTTTCCAGAACGGAAAGCCGTTGCTCCCACCCCAGACCCACACTGGGTCAAGGCTGACCTTAGCAAAATACTTGTCGAGAACGCCGCTACGCTCTCCGTGGTCGTCGCTCGAAAAGTCGGCGATCGTCGCATGCGGAGACTGCTGCGAGCGCTGGTTACCGCTGCGCGCGCGCACACCGAACTCGAGTTCATCGATCGGCTTGTACTTAAAGCCAAATCGGGCACGAATGCGGGCGCGCGTGCGGTCGGTGCGCATGGCGCCGTTAGCGCGTTGAGAATCCCAGTCGAATTCCTGACGGGCACGAAAGTCGCCATAGACCTTGAGCGGGCCGCCTTCTACCAGCGCAACGTCGCCACTGGCCGGGCCGGTCGCAAGCAGCGAGACAAATCCGGCCACGAGGCCAGCTACCAGCAGCCCGCCACCCCCACCAGTACTTGCATTCGGCCCTTCAGAGCATGTTCTCTTGTGCTTCGATCCGATCATAATAGGAACTCTTTCAATTCCACTAAGTGTTGAAAATAGGCTTCGCGCGCCCCTGAACGTGGCGGATATGTCCCCACCGTACAGATTACAGTGGAGTCCGTAGCATGGTCTGGTAACACGCCAGTAACAGTCCGCTGATGCACGGCCAGCAACAGTGCCCGATAACAACTGAAACGGCCGTATTCTGGATTACTGAAAAAGAAATCTATCCCCGTTATTTAATCATTCAGAGCCGACTCTTACAAACTACTGTGGGGCCCGCGGCATATATGGTAACACACCAGTAACACTCACTCGTCTCGCATACAGATGCTACACTATGTGTATTTGGACAAGGATGACCTTAATTTGGGTCAAATTTTCGCCATGTCTGCGAATGATTCTTGCATCCAGACCTCATCGCGGCCGGCTTCCATAAGATAACCTGCCACCTGCTCAGCTGTTTCGCCCGCCCGCTCCAAGCAGGCCGTCACTGAAACGCCATCAAAGTAGTTCCCGCTTAGGAACAGTCCCGGGTGCTCTGTTAAGGCCATGTGAATGTCCGCCATGCGGGCGCCGTGACCCAGATCAAGCTGCGGAATGCCGCGCGACCAGTGGCGCACGCGCGCGACAGTGGGCGGGCCGACGGCACCAACAAGGTCGTGCAGTTCGCCTTCTACCAGATCGATCAGGTCTCGTTCCGGCAGAGCCGCGGCCTGCGGCGCCCTCCGGCCGCCGACATAGGCAGCAAGAGCTACCTGACCCTCCGGTGCACGCCCCGCAAACATGGTGGAGCAGAACAACACCCCTGAGACCAGGCGCTGTTCGCTGCTTGGCGTCAGATAGCCGAGACCGTCGAGCGGGTGCGAGATGTGGCGTCGCGTATAGCCCAGAAAAACTACCGCCAGCGGTGGTGCAGCAATTGCCGCCAATGCCTCGCAGGACACCGGTTGCAGGGACTCAACGAGGCCGGCAGCGACATGTGGCTGCGTCGCGATCACCACGGCGCCGGCATCGATGGTGCCGTGCCGCGCCGTCTCGACGCGCCAGCGCCTGCCCGCTTGGCGCAGGCGGCGGACGGCGACCCCCGTGTGCAAGGCCGATCCCAGACCCGCGGCCAGCGTTTTCGGTAGGGAACCGACACCGTCGCGCCACGAGAATAGCCGCCTTCCGGGCATCGAGCGTGCCGCCATACGCGCCTTTGCAGCGGCGACAAGGATCGAGCCGTGACTAGCCTCCATTTTCGCCATACGCGGAAACGCCGCCTTCAGAGATAGAGACCCGGCATCGCCGGCAAACAACCCGCCGACCAAAGGATCGACCAAGCGCTCAGCAAACTCGCGGCCAAAGCGGCGAGTGAAGAACGCAGCAACGCTTTCATCAGCGCCGCCACGCCGCGCCGGAACCAAAGGTTCGATCAGTAATCGCGTCCTGCCTGCGAGCGAAAGATAGTTGGAAGCGAAGAGTCCGAGTGGGCGCACACTGATGCCGTGCAGACGGCCGTCGCGAACCAGATAACGCTGACGCACACCGGCCCCTAAATCACAACGCTTGGCGTCGAGGCCGAGCTTGTGCGAGGCCTGCAAAGCCACAGGTGAACCGGCATTCAGAGAGCTTGGCCCGTGCTCCATGAGAAAGCCGCCGATACGCTCCGAGACAGCATTGCCGCCGGCACGGACCTGGCGCTCGAGTACCGCGACGCGCAGGCCCTTTTCCCTCAGCGACTGTGCCGTCGCTAGACCCGAGATGCCGCCGCCGATAATAGCAACATCGAAGCTCATGGCCCCCCCGATCGCCGCCACGGTGGCGCATCGCCGAAGCGCCGCTTGGCAAGCTCACTCAGGTGCTCGGCGGTGACGACGGACTCGCCAAGGTTTCGTGCGTGGGCCTCGGCACGCTGGCGCACGATACGGCGCACGAAAGACGGCACGTGCCCGAGCCGGGACTGCGCCTCGTCGCTCCAACGCAGGCTGTCGCCACGATCTGGTAAGGGCTCGATGACAGCTTCGCCGCCGGGCTGATAGTCGCAAAGAAAGTCCTCGCCCATCAGTTCGCCGTCGCGTGCCAAAGGCCGCGCCCGACAGCCACCGCAGAGCTTGACATATTCGCAAGCGCCGCAGCGTCCCTCGAGCTTGGGCTTGCGCAAGGCCTCGAACATCGGTGCCTCAGCCCACAGCGTCGCGAAGGACTGCGCTCGCAGCGAGCCGACGGTCTCTTCCATGTAGGGGCAGGCGCTGAGATCGCCTTCGGGGGTGACACGGCAATAGCGGGTGCCGGCAAGGCAGCCACCAGCCTCGTAGCCGTCTATTAGTGTAATCGGCAGCGGGGGCGTCATGGCCATGGCCATACGCTTGAAATGCGGCGCACAGCGGGCGCGCACGAGCAGCTCAGTTTCGTCGCGTGCAGCTTCGGCAACGCGCCGCAACACGTCCTCGTATGTGGCGCCGCTGATGTTGCTCATGCCGGCGCCGCGACCCGTGCAGACGAGAAAGAAGATGTTGAGCACCGCCGCGCCAGCCGAGCGCGCAAAGGCCACCATATCCTCGAGTTCGCCACCGTTGTCGTCGGTGACTGAGAAATGCAGCTGGAACATGAAGCCGGCGCGACGGCAGGCATCAATGCCGGCGAGGGTCTTCTCCCAAGCACCCGACGCGCCACGGAAGGTGTCATGCCGTGCCGGGTCCAGGGAATCAAGACTGATGCCGACGGCACTGACCCCGGCCTCCTGCAAGGCTACAACGCCTGCATCGTCGAGCAGGCAGCCATTAGTGCCGACCACTACCATCAGCCCGAGGCCGCTGGCATGTCGAGCGAGCTCGTGGATATCCGGGCGTAACAGCGGTTCCCCGCCGGTGAGCACCACCATGGTCTCGTCGCTTAGGGCGGCGATGTCGTCAAGGATCCCCTTGACCTCAGCAGTGGCAAGCTCTTCCGGCCCACCATCGCGGCGCGTACCGGCATCGAGATAGCAGTGCTCACAACGCAGATTGCAGCGCCGCGTTAGATTGAAGGCGACCAGGAATGGCGGTGCCGGGTCAGCCATCCTCGTCCATTCCCAACCGATGCCCGCCGGCACCCATGGTGCTCTCCATGACGCATCGTGATTCGGCGAGGCCGTCCTCAACAGCTTCCAGTGTTACCTCGCCGAGGCCAGCATCACGGGCATTGACTTCGATGCGCCGCTTGACCGAGCCGCGCACCATCTCCGGCACTCTGGCGAGACGCGCCAATGCCGTCGCGGTCCAGGTCATGGACAGCACGCCATCGTCTTCCAGAAATGGCCGCACGTGCTCTTCCGACACCACAACGGCATCATCGCGCCGGGCGCGCTTCTCAGCGCGCAGGCGCACGGTAGCCGCAAGAGAGGTATCGGCTACGCCATCGAGCAGCCGCATCGCCTCGGCCGACCATTCCAACGTCTCGTCAGCAGCCATGCCGCCGCCACGCTCGGGGCAGAAGCGCTGCGTCGCCTCCTCCATCAGTCCCGAGGTAATCATCGTGTGCCCACTCTCCTGGGCAAAGCGAATGATCGCCATGCGCACCATCTGTCTCGGGCCCTCTGGCACGCGCTCGAGACTGCGCTCAGCCTCTGGTGTCCAGGCGATGGTCTCGCGCGCCACCGCATCGGCCGGCGGCGTGTAGGTAGATTGACCCAGCCAGATGTGGCACGGCGCCAGGCGCAACAGGTTCTCGGCATTGCCGCCGATGTCGAGATCGGCATCGGCATGGATGCCGGTTTTGCCGATCAGCAACAGACTGGCGCCAACGACATCGAGATATTTGCTGATCGCCTGGTAGGGCTTGCCGTCAAGGAGCTTGCAGGTCAGGTGAGCGTCCTCATCCTTGGCGATGCCTGCCGCGATGTCGAGATGCGACTGGTAGATCTTGGCGATGCCGTCATCGATGATTTCCTCGTGCAGCGCTTCCTGTTCCTTAAAACGGAAGGTCTTGCCTGCCTCCTCGGAGAGCACCCCGGAAATCTTGTTGAAGGCGACATAGTGGAAATAGGGATCGTAGGCGGCGACCGCATGCACCGGTGCAGCAAGCTCGCGGCCCATGCGCAAGGCGGTCTTGAGGGCGGCGAAGGCGCGCGGCGAGCCGTCGAGCGCGACCACCAGGGGACCGTCGCCGATGGCGTGCCCGGCATCGCGGATGACCAGCGCGTCAATATCGCAACGCCGCACCACGCGTTCGCAAACCGTGCCGATGACAGCGCCCGGTACGGCTCCCAACCCCAGCGCGCCGAGTGCCATAAGATCGAAATCTCCGCTGTTGGCAGCCTCGACAATGCGCCGGTAATTCTTGCCTTCGGGGCTGAGGCGGCGATAGGGGACCTCGGCCGTGGCGCAGGTCTCAGCGGCACTATCGTGATAGCTGTCGCTGATCACGTCTAGCCCACGTGTGATCAAGTCGTCGTGCACGACGCGCTGACGCTCCATCTCGTCTTCCTGACGGTAGCGATCAGGTAAGCCGCCTTCCATCTGGCGGAAACGGCGGTCATGCAACTTGGCGGCATATGCGTGAATGCCGGTGACCTCGCCACCGGCGAAGCCAACGATGCGCAAGGCTTCGGCCAACGCCCGGTCAGCGCGTTCCGAGGCATCTAGTGCCACCAATATGCGCCCACCCAAGGCAGGCTCTCTGGCAATGGGGATCGCAGTTTCGGTTTGCGCGGTCTGTGACATGGTCAAGCCTCCTGTCGGCCTCTGATGGCACCGACGACATAGACGGTGACACCGGCCACCATCAGCAAAAGGAAGGGATTTTCGGGCGCGGTTCCACCGCGCCATACGAGCAGACTATCGAGGATACCGAGAAAGATAAGCACCACGCCGACCAGCCGGGTTTTGACCCCCCGGCGCGGCATAAACGCTTGCGCTGCCTTAGACATCGGCCTTGCGTCGTCTTGCCGTTGCACTGCGCTGCCACCAGGCCTCGCCGGCAGCGATCAGGGCGGCAATGAGCAGAGCAACGATGATTGGTCGCGCGCTCCCCGGCGGCTCGAGCAGCAGCCAATACCAAGTGGTCAGGGTATGGCGCGAGCCGCGCTCGGCATTGCTGCCGTCCCAAGCGGCAAAGGCTATGGGGATGAAACGCCCCTCTTCGAAACCAATGTCGGCCTCGACATCAACTGGCGTCAGCGGTCGCGTCATGACCACGCGCCAGGTGCCGTTGGTGTAAGTGCCAGTGGCTTGCAGGCCGGCGGCGGCAGCCTCACGCGGCACGATGTCGGCGAAGCCTCTGGCATTCATCAGCACAGCGCTTTCGGGCTCCTCGGTCGTGCCGCTGCTCCAGCGCCAGATGTTGACCGGATTGCTCGCATCGCCCATGCCGAAATACGGTTTCTCTACACCACCCGGTATCGCCACCGGAAACTGCACGGCGACGCTGTCCTCGCCCATGTTGGGGTCGGCAATAGCCTCGGCATCGGTGTCGCCGGGGATGGACTGGGTGCGGTCGTCCCATTCGAGCAGGATGGCGAGCGTCTCGTCGTCATAGGTGACGCGGGCGCTGATGGTATCGTTCGACGGCGTGAACAGGCGCTCGTCAGCGATGATCTGCGGCACCAGCAAGAAGGTCGTCGGCGCGATTTCCGCCCAGCGGGCATCGTCGGGTGCGGCAGGCACGCCGCCGTCGACGCGAACCGCCTTAATGACCGTGTTCTCTGCCCGCGGCACGCGCTCGGTCTCGGCCAGGGAAGTGACGTAATTGGCGACATGCCAGCGATCATCGATGCTCAGGCGCTTCTTGTTCACAGGATCGTCGAAGGACGGCATCTGGGTGCCCGGAATACCCACGGTCATGCGCGTGAAGATGTCGCGCGGATCGTTGCTGGCGCGGAAAGTCCAGGGCTTGGTCATGTTACGCGGCCAGGTGCGCTCGCCGCCGTCGTCCTTGAGCTTCTTGACCGCATCGCCGCGGCCATCATGACCATGGCATTCGGAGCAGCGCTGGGATTCGTGGAACAGGTCGCGGCCCCGCGCGATACTCTCGGCCGAGGTCGCGATCTGGGTGCCGTAATCGATTTGATCTGTCGGCTCCTCCTCTTCGAGGCCGGCGAAGATCTTGATATAGGCCACGAGATCCCACATCTCAGTCTCGCTCAGCACATCGCTCCAGTCCGGCATGGCTGTACCGGGCATACCGTCGCTGATCATGCGATAGAGGTCAGCATCGTTTGGCACGAAGTCGTCGAAACCAGTGGTTTTGAACTTGTAGGCACCTTCGCTGAAGTCGCGCGGCGGCGGGTTAAGTCGCTCAGCCGCCGGTCCGGCGCCGTCGCCATCCTCGCCGTGGCAACCGACACAGTGCTCGAAGTAGATGACCTCTCCGTTGTCGGGGTCACCCTGCTGAGCATGCACCGGCAATACCGCAAGCGACAGGGCCAAGACCCCCGACCAGGCCAAGATCTTACCGACGTTATTCATGATCCCAAGACCGCGGCACGTGGCCGGTGTAGTCGTAGAGGAAAAGGATGACCTTCCAGATCTCATCCTCGCTGAGGAAGTCCTGCCAGACCGGCATCGACGACAGCCACGGGGTCGCCTCCTTTGGCAGGCCCGGTCCACCCGTGGCGATGCGCCAGAAGAGAAAGGATTCCTGTAGCTGGGCAATGGTGCCTATGTCTTGAAAATTGAGCGGCACGGGATTGAGTCCGGCTGCATAGGGGCCATTGCCGTCTAGTTTGTCGCCATGGCAATACTGGCAATTTCGGATGTAGACTTCGGCGCCTTCGGCGACGGCCTCGGCAAAGGCCTCGGGATCCTCGCTCTCAAGGACGCGGTAGGGGTTCTCCAGGGTAAGCAGGTCATAGCGCTTACCGAACAGCGTCGCCGCGGCCGGCGGCGCCGGATGGATAGAGCGCAACTCCAACGGTGCCTCTAAACTCGGCAGCATGCGCATGAACGCGAACAGGCCGGCGGCCAGGGGCAGCAACACGAAGACAACATTGCGCGCCAGCTTGCGGCTTGGATCGTCGACCAGCAACTTGATCGGCGCCACCAGCGCCGCCGTGCTCTCGTCACTGAAGGTGAAGACCATGAAAACGCCGGCGAAGACGAAGAACATGTACATGTTCAGCAAGCTCGCCGGAATCGGCTGACCGAGAATGACGTCGAAGACAACGATGAAGCCGAGGTAGACCCCAATCAGGACCAACGCCGCCTGTAAGAGCCGGGGGACTCTCATTTTAGGCTCACGAGATAGCTGACCAACATCTCGAGCTCCTGCGCGTACATCTGTTCGCCGTAGTCGACCGGCATCATGTCGGCCTCGAAGCCCTCGGCAATGTCGGCGTTGGGATCGAGGATGGCACGGCGGATATAGTCGCTCTCGCGCGAGGCACCGATCGTGTTCAACTCGGGGCCGAGTTCGCCTTCCTCCTCGCCCACCTTGTGGCAGGCGCCACAGGCGAATTCGAGAATCGCATCCTCAGGCGTGGTCAACGGCGCGCGCGGCTCGGCCTCCGCCGCACCCTCGTCTTCGTCCCCGCTTGCCGCCTCGTCGGCCATGTCATTGGGAATGATCACCGTAACCTCGAGCCCGCCGAGGTCCTGCAGGAAAGCGGTGACCGCCGCGATCTCCGCCTCGGACAGGTCTATGGCACCGCCCAGCACGCTCGGCATGGGGCTTTCCGTGTCGTTGCTGCCAGTCTTGCCGAAGCCGGCGACGACGAAAGCCGAGGGCTCGAGCATAGATTCGCGCAAGTAGCTTTCACTATCATCTGCGGTGCCTTCGTAACGCAAGTCGGCGAGCCGCTCCTCAGCCACCACGGCCGCCTCTTCGAGTAGCGGCGCCCGACCGCCAACGGCGTTGTGGCAGAGCGTGCAGGTGCCCTTACCCTCATAGATGCGCCCACCCAGCGCGATAAACTGCTCGGGCGTGATTGCCGACAGGTCGACCACCTCTGCCTTAGGCGGCGGTGCCGGCTCGATGCGCGGGATGCCAAAATTGGAGAAGCTGGCGAAGACGCCGACGATGACCAGGGCGAAAGCCACCACCTTGAGGACATTGCTCATGCTTCGTCCTCTTGCCAATAGCCCGTCGCGGCCGTCTTGCGGCTGCTGATCTGGCTTAGCCAGAAGACGAATATGACCATGACCATGAACAGCACGACGCCGATCGAGACAACGTTGGCAGCGGCGCCGAGGGTGAGCGTGTAGGCATCAACCGAGTTGTCGCGCACCAGGTTAGTCACGTGCCAGTGCTGGCGGATGCCGGAGCGGATATAGCCCATTAGTCCCATCAGCCAGGTAAAGGCGACGGCCAACAGGAACAGCGCATATTGCGAGCGCTCCGAGACGCGGCCCCAGTGCAGAGGTGCCACCTCGCGCGAACGGCGATACATGACCACATCGAGAGACGTGCTGACGACGATCACGATCAGTGTTGTCAGGACCTGCGGGACCGAGGCCGCGACCTTGTAGACGGTGTTGGTGAAATAGCCGTGATAGATACCAAGGAAAAGAATGTTGAGGATCGCGGCCAGATATAATGCCACCTGCACCGCATTGCCTGCCGCCACCCAGGAAACTGTGGGAACCTTGTTGGCGCGGCGGTAGAGCTGGAAGCTGAGCGCGGTGAAGATGATCATGATGTTCACCGCCGTGTTCTTGGCGGGCATGATCCCGAGGGGACCGAGAATCCCGTGATAGGGCCCGCCGAGCGCACGCAGCTCGGCATTGGTCAGCACCAGCGTGTGCGGCGTGAACCAGACCAGAAAAGCGCCAACCAGCACGATGGCGATATATTTTATGTAACGGTAGTAGCGCACACTGCCGTCGCTGCGCCCCATGCCGCACCAGAGATAATAATTAGCCGACAGGAAGAGCGAGCCGATCAGCACCGCCTGGATAATGAACAGCCAAGCGAAAACGCCACCCATCAGGGTGATGCCCATCTGCTGACTGTAGGCATAGATTTCGGCGGTCAGATAGTAGCCGGCAAAGGGCAGCGGCAGCAACGCCGAGATGGCGATGAAGTTAGCGTTATAGCCCATCCAGTCGTAATGGGCACGCTCGCCAGAATTGCGCGCGTTGAGGAACTTGAAGGCGGCATAGGCGCCGACAATGGAGCCGCCAAAAGCGACATTGGCGACTACCCGGTGCAGATTTATGGGGTTCCACAGGTGATTGTGCATGGCACCCCAGACGTCGCCCGTATAGACGCCGCCGGCATCGATTCCGGCCGGGCTCATCATGAAAGTGAGCCATGCATTGGCGAGCAGCATCAATACCGTGCCAACAGCATTGAGCAGCAATCCCAGCGTAAGATGCGTCCATTTACGGAAGCCGCCCTGCAGCCAATGCCAGCCGTAATAGTATATGTAGAGTACCGCGCTCTCGGCGAAGAACAAGAGCGCGTAGTAAAACATCGTGTCCTTGAACACGCCCGACAGATAGAAGAACAGGCCGGGGTAGAAGACGACCAGGCTGAACACGAGGAAGCCGCCGAGGATTGCAGTCAGGGAATAGGCGGTGATGCTGACCTTGATGAACTCGTAGGCCATGTCGTCGTAGCGCTTGTCGCGCTTGGCCATACCGACGGCCTCGATGATCAGCACGAAGATAGGCACCGCCAGCACAAAGGCGGCAAACCAGAGGTGCAGCTGGGCCGCTAGCCAGACCACGATGCGGCTGTTGACGCCAGGGATACGCGGATAATCGGCATCGGTGAGCTCGGGCGGTGTTATCCCGGCAATTGCCGTTGCCTCTTCCTCCTGGGCGAAGCCCCCGACGGGCTCGAGTACCAGCAGCGCCATAAACAGCACAAAGGCCAGCAATGGCAGCGCACGTATGATCGCCATTCCCCGCATGCCGCCGCCTCAGTGGCTCAAGAACAGCGACAGCCCTTGCAGGCTCATCACCGCCAGATCAAGCAGCAGAAAGGCGCCAACGAAGACCGCAAAAGCGACCGCAAAAGGCGCAAGGTAACGCGCCAACACACCAACTGCCTTCGTCTCGGATACCGCTTCGACGCCACTCATAGAAACCACCAAAAAAAGACTGCGAGCGCCACCGCAACCGCCGTGAACAACGCCGGACCGGCCCAGGCCCGCGGCCCGCGAGCATGCTCGCTCATGTTCTACCCTCGGCGATTGACCCTCTGCGAACGATCCGATACCGTCGGCGCATGAAATTAGGGCTCAAGATGAACGCCGCAGATGTGGTGATAATGATAGGCATGCTCGTCAATGCGATTGTGATTGTCCTGATACTCTGGTTCTACGTCTTCTGAACGACTCTAACCGGGCTTGCCTTCGCAGGCGCAGAGCGTGCGCAGATGCAGGACTAGTGCGTCGATATCCTCCTCTTTCAAGGTCTGCGACCAGGGCGGCATCATCGGCGATTTTCCGGCCGAGGGCCCGCCATCGAGAATGACGTTCTTGATGTCAGCATTGGACAGCTTGTTCATCTCCTCAGCATTGGTGAAATTACGCGGATTGACGGGAAACTCTGGCGATACATTGAGCCCGTCTCCCTTGCCGCCATCGCCATGGCATTGCGAGCAGTAGAACTTGAAGACCTGCTCCACGTCGGCTGCTTGGGCTGGGCCCGCTACCAGAATCAGCCCTATAAATATCGCTGCGGCTCTCAACATTGCTCCTGCTCCCCTATTCGAAGTGGGCGACATAGGCCGCCACCGCCTTGATCTTCTTCTCGCTGAGCAGTCCGGAGAAGGTGGGCATCGCCTTGAACGGCTTGAACACGTCCGGATTCATCAGATAGGCGAATATCCAATCGGGGTTTAGGCGGCTGCCGGCACCGATCAGCGACGGGCCACTGAAACCGCCGGTGAACTTCTTCTTGGTGGGAAACTGGTGACAGCCCGTGCACGGCATCTTCTTGGTGAAGATATTGCGGCCCTTGGCGCCCTTCTTGGGCTTAATCACACCGGCCTCGACCGCGTCGGAAACCAGCGTCATGAGAAACTCGTTAACCGTGGTAGCATCATCGGCGCCGAGTGCCGGATGGTTGTTCGGATTTGGCTCGTTGGACGCATTGTAGGCCCGCGGCCGGATCGGCTGGGGATCCTGCAACCAGGCCGCAAGCCATTCGGCCTGGAACTTGCTCCCCGCATACCAGAGCTCGGGCCCGGTCTTCGCCAGCTGGTCAGCGATGCTGGTCTCGCGCGCCGGACCTTGGGTATAGTGGCAATCGGTGCAGCCATTGTCGCTGAAGGTCTGTGCGCCAACCGCCGGGTCGGCGGCAGCGGGCGCAGCGGCCAGAACGGCAAGCGCGCCGGCCAACAATGCCAGAGATGTTACTCTCATTTTCCACTCTCCACTGTTTGTGGTTGTGCGGACGTCTCGCGCTCCACTTTGCGCATTAACCAGTAGCCAAGCGCCCCGGTAATGAGCACTGCGAGCACCGCGAACAGATAGACCGATATCGGAATCGGCGATTCGAGCACCACGAAGTACCAGCTCGACAGACTCATGATGAGCCCGTGTTCGCCGTTCGAGCCATCCCAAGCGTTGATCGCCATGGGGATGAACTGGCCGCGCGCGAACTGCACGTCGTTCTTGTCATCAGTGAGCAGTGGACGCCGCATCACCACCTGCCAACGGCCCTCGGCCCAACCCGCACTGCCCGTGATCTGCTGCTCGTCCTCGGCCTGAGGCTTTGGTGCCTGGCCCCAACCTCGCACCAGCGATTCCTCAACCACTCGCTCGCCCTCGCCTGAGCGGTCCGCTAGCCAGGTCCACAGGTTCACCGGCGTGGAAGCGCCGCCACGCAGGAAATGAGGCTTGGCAGTGCCTTCAGGCGCGCGCACCGGAAATTGCAGCGCCACCGAGTCGCGGAAAGTCTCGAGTTTTCGCGGAATGGTGTCGATGGCCGGGACGTATGAATTGAAGGCGCCAGGCTGGCTGATCTCGCTGGCGTCGAACTCGGCTTCGACGTCGTGCAGCCGATCCTCGAAGGGATCGTCCCATTCGAGGAGAAAGGCGATTTCCTTGTCGTTGTTGATGGCGCGGATGCTGACCAACTCGATGCTCGGGTTCTGCCAGCGCGGCGCCACTATCACCTGGCCGGCCAAGCGCAGATCGATCGCTGACGCGGCCTCCCAGGCCGGATCGTTCGGCGTGCTCGGCACCTCGCCCTCGATGCTCAGCGCCGCCAGCACCTGGGCGTCCGTGGCCTGGTGTTGCAGCGACTTGATGAAGTTCGCTAGATACCAACGCTCCTCGTCGTTCAGCGCCTTGGCAAAGGACGGCATGGGCGTGCCGTTAATGCCGGTCGAGAAACGCATGTAGATATCTTCAACCCTGGCACCGCCCTTCAGCTTCCAGGGGAGGGTGACGTTGCGGATACGGATCGGGAAGCCCCAGTCGTCCTTGCGGTCGAACGCCTTCTGACCATTGCCGCGCCCCTGCTTGCCGTGGCATTCCCAGCACTTGGCGCGCTCAAAGATTTCCTGCCCCTTGGCGATGGTTTCCGCGTTGTAGGCCGCCAGGTTGGCCGGCAGCGAGACCAACTTGCCGGTGGCGATCGGGTCGAGTTCGGGATCATCAAACTCGAAGGCGAAGGTCTTGATATAGGCGATGACCTGCCAGCGCTCTTCTTCACTGAGCCCGCTCTTGATCAGGCCGCTGTCGAAGGCCTGCATGCCGGTGCCAGATAGGCCGCGACTGACGGTACGGAAAAGGTCCTCGTCGGTAGGCAGTTCGCCACTTTGCGTGGTGCGAAACTTAAACGTGCCGAGGGTGAAATCACGCGGCCGCGGGTCGAGGAACTGCGCGGCGGGACCTTCGCCATCACCCATCAGTCCGTGGCAGAAGCTGCAACGCCGGATGTAGATGGCGCGGCCCTGCTCGACGAATTCTTCAGTAACCTCTGGCATCGGCGCACTCGGCGTATCGGCCGCCACGGCCGGTAGGGCCGCCAGCAGGGCGACCGCACCGACCGTCATGGCTTGCAGCCAAGTCATCAGTGCCCCTCCGGAATACGCGGTGTTTTTTCGGCCAGGTCGTACTCGGCCATGATGATCTTCCAGCGTTCTTCTTCGGTCAGGTTCAGCTTCCATTGTGGCATCGCCGAATCCCACGGCGTCGCTTCCGTCGGCAGGCCAGGCCCACCGTTCTCGACACGCCAAAAGGTGTAGCCTTCGACGATGGTCTCGATGGTGCCATTGTCGGTAAAGTTAATCGGCCTGAGCTTGAAGCCATCTGCCATCGGCCCGTCACCGGCGACGCTGTCGCCGTGGCAGGGACGACAGTTCATACTGTACAGCGCGCGCCCCTCGAACAGCGTCTTCTCCACCAGAGCGGCGCGCGCCACCTCGCGGTCGACCTCGCCTGCAGCAAGCTGGGCGAGAAAGGCCTTGACCGGCTCGAAGGGCAGGAACTCGAGCATGTGGTCGGGCTCGGTCTCGTCCATCCACAGCTCAACATCGTCCATGACCTGCGGGATCAGCGTCACTTCACCCGCCTCAGCTTCGGCGATAAAGACGTCGATGTCGGCATCGCTGGGATCGCTGAACGGGTTCTTCAAATCCTCATTGGCGCGCGGGAAGTTCGAGGACGGATGCTGAATGCGCAGCGAGACAGGCAATTCGACTCTGGGCACGGTGACTTCGTAGACCTGCCAGCCGGCGATAAAGGGCACCAGCACCAGCGCTGCTGTCCGCGGTAACTTGCCAAATTCGGCCCGCAGCAGTGCCTTGATGGGGCGCAGAAAGTCGGCCATGGCTTCGTCGGAAAAGGTGACGAGTAGAAACATCGCCACTAGCGCCAGCATCATGTAAATGAAGATCAGGGCGCCCGGCACCGGCAGCGGGAAGGGCAGCGTGGTAATCTCGCGCGAGGCTGCAGGAATGCCCCAGCGGATTAGGGCATAGATGATGACCAGGGTCAGAACGACCGACCAGAAGCGCCCAATTCTCTTCATGCCGCCATGCCCCTGTCCACGCTCATTCGCCTTCCTCATCGCCCTTCTGCATGACCAGGAAGGAGAGCACATCCTGGTAATCCTTGATCGTCAGTTCCTCGATCAGGTCGGCGGGCATCACGCTCACGGTGTCGTCAGTGGCGATCTCCTTGATGTCACTCTTGGCCAAGGTGACGACATCACCATTGGCCAGCGTGATGTCAATCTCCTCGGCCTCGTCACGGGTCTTCAGTCCGGTGAACTTGCGCCCCTCCAGATTGACCACGACATAGGTTTCGTAGCCTTCGCTAATCTCCTTGGTCGGGCTGGTGATCGACTCGCCGATGAACTTGAGGCCCTTTTGAGCAATGCTGCTGAGATCGGGACCGATCTCCTCGCCCTCGCCCTTGAGCACGTGGCAGTCGATGCAGTTGTCCTCATAAACTACTTCGCCGTTGCCCGGGTCGCCGCCGCCAGCTGCGCTGGCCGCCGCGATACGCTCAAAATAGGTGGCTGTGATCTCGCTCGGAGTCTCCAGCGCCTCGAGGTCTATCTCACCGCCCTGGCTTTGCAGGTAAGTAATCACCGCCTTTATTTCAGTGAGATTGAGTGAGATCGGCGGCGCATAGACGATAGCCATCTCGTTCTTGAAGCCTTCGACCAGATAGGCGTCCGGCTTGGCCAGGCTCTCGACCAGATAGTCAGTAGCGGTGTAGTCGAGGCCGGTCTCTTCCGAGCGCAAACGCGCGCGCTCGGCGGCGCGGGCACCGATCGGAATCGCGAACTTCTCGCCGAAAACACCGAGATTGGGGCAACGTACGGCACTGCCGCGCCCGCCGACGCTGTGACAGGTGTAGCAGCGCCCCTTGCCCCAGAAGATCACCTCGCCGCCTTCGGGGCTAACATCGACGACGGCCGCGGCGCGCTTGCCGCCACCAGTCATAGCAGTAATCGTCTGGCCAACCCACATGAAGGCGCCCAGCAGCACCACCAGGAAGATGAAAGCCTTGCCCACCGCGCCAATCATTAGGCGTGCTTCCGCTCGGCGCTTGCTGGCGTGGTCTCGCTCTCAGCTTCCTCCTTGCCGCGCTTGGCGGCGATGCCGCCCAGCCAGAACATAAAGGCGATGGCGATCATGAATACGAACACCGCCGAGCCGACCATCTTGGTCATCATGAAGTTGGACGGCGTAAAGGCCCATTCGGAGGTGTCGCGCATGACCCCGAAGATGTGCCAATCGCCGCGTAGGCCCGAGCGGATAAAGCCCATCAGGCCCATGTTCATGGTGATTACGAAAGTCAGCGCCAGCAGCGCAAACTGGCTACGGACAGTCATCTTGCCCCATTGCAGAGTGCCGATCTCTTTAGCGCCGCGGAACAGGAAGACATCGATAGCCGTGACCAGGATAAGGCAGCTGATCAGTTGCAGGAACTGAGCGACGGCGACGTTGCGCAGGAAAGGTGAGGCCTGCTCCATGACCACAAAACCGTAAACACCGAGAAAAATGACGACGTTGAAGGCGGTCACCGCCAGATAGATGCCCTGCGCCAACTTGCCGAGATTGCGCAACGCCAGCGCCACAGAGACCACGGCAGTGGCACAGTTGAAGACGAGCAGCCAGCCGACGGTGCGGAAATACTTGGCGCGGTCCTCGGGTAAGTCGAGCTCTGCCGGGTCCATGCCCAGAAGGCTCACCGCGTACTGGCCGACGATCAGGATCGCCACCAGTCCGGCTAGGGGGATGACGATCAGCGGCAGCCGCCCCTGATCTCTGATCGGCAGCACATCGCTGCGATTGCCGCGGCGGTACAGCAGAAAGCTGAAGAAGGTCGACAGGATGATCAAATTGACCACCGCGTTCTTAGCCGGCATTAGCCCGAGGAACTTGAGGGTGGGATGGAACTGGCTGCCACCCATCTGACCCACCTCCTGACCGCTGAGCGGCAGGTTGTGCGGCGTCAACCAGATAGCAAAGGAGAGGATAATCGCACCGAGAATGAACTTGATATACTTGTAGTAGCGCTCCGCTCCGGGGATACGGGTCATACCGCTCCACAGATAGTAGTTCGAAATCAGGAACAGCGAGCCCACCAGCATGGCCTGGATGATAAAGGTCCAGGAGAAATCTCCGCCCATCATGTTGTTACCCATCACGGCACTGGTAGAATATACCTCGCGACCCAAGTAGTAGCCTGCGAAAGGTAGTGGAATCAATGCCATGATGGCCACGAAATTGGCGATGTATCCCATCCAGTCGTAATGCGCCTTCTCGGCAGCGCTCTTGGCGCCGATAAACTTAACCGCAGCATAGGAGCCCGCGACAAGGCCGCCGAAGGCCATGTTGCCAAGCATGCGGTGGATCGCCACTGGTGTCGCCAACACGTTCTCGAAGGCCTGCCACAGAGTGCCCACCATCTCACCGGTCTCGCTGACCCCGGCCGGGCTCATCATGAAACCGGCCCAGCTGTTGGCGAGTTGCATGATGGCAGTCCCAGCTACATTGAGCAGAATGCCGATCATGATGTGGGTGGTCTTAGGCCCGCGCAGGATGAGCAAGCCGGCGCCCACGGGAATGATGTAGAGAAGGACGATAAAACTGCGCGTGTCGCCACGCATCTCGACGCCCAGCCCGGTGAAGAAGAACACGGCGCCAAAGATTAGCACCAGCACGCCGAGGCTCTTGAACAGCCATTGTAGACGGACATCGAAGGCCTTACCGCCCTTCATCCAGTTCCAGCCGTAGTAGTACATGTAGAGCAGGAAGGTTTCGGCGAAGAACAGCATGGCATACAGGAACATGATGTCCTTGAAGGTCCCCGCCATGTAGCCCATGAATGTCGGATAGAGCGTGAACAAGGCGAAGGCCAACAGTCCGCCGAACGCGGCGGTGGTGGCATAGGCGACGCTTAGCAGACTCGTGAACTCGTAGGCCAGTTTGTCGAGGCGCTCGTCACGATTGCGCCAGCCGACGATCTCGACGATCACCGCAAACAGTGGAACACCGAGTACGAAGGCGCCGAAGAACAGGTGCATCTGGGCCAGGAACCAGACAAGGCGGCGTGAATCCAAACCCAGAAACTGTCGGTATTCGTTTATCTCCTGCGCTGCCGCCGGCGAAGCAATAAGCGCCAAGCAAAGCACGCCGAGCGCGGTGACGCCGAGGCGGCACCAGCTCCTACGATCACCGGGCCTGTGCGAAACTGTCATCTATTTCTCTCCGGCAACGAAGCGCCTGACGAAATTCAGAAGCTGTCGCTGCTCGTGCAGGCTGAGCACATCTTCCCAGGGTGGCATGTCGTTTTTGCCCATCTTCATGGTCACGAGCAGTGCCGCATTGCATTTTTCGAGGCGCTCGCCTTCCGCAAAATTGGGTGTGCCGGGAAGTATCGGAGTGCCGTCATAACCATGACAAAAGGCACAGTTCTCCTCGTAGAGCAGCGCTAGGACCTCATCTTCTATGGGTTTCGGTGACCCGCCTTCAGCATCGGTGCCTACGGCAGACGCCTCTCCGCATTCGACCGTAGGTTCGATCGTGCTGGCCTCCTCGTCTGCAGCGGCCAGACCACCCGACAGCAGAAAGACAAACAGCGCAAAGACAAGTTTCGAAAGGGCATACCGCGCCATAAATTTGTTCACGCGACCTCGCTTGTCCCGTCAACGCCCGGAGCCAAAATGCCGGCGAGGGAGTCAATACAGATGCCATGCAACCCGATGCATTCCGGTTGCGACAGAATATGCATGAGCCTGACAACCGAACGTCCGTCAGCAACGCGCCGCAGCGCAGCGATCACATCACGGGCCAGGCTGGCATCGGGTCGGAATAGCAGAGCCAGCGTCGCATCGCGCTGCGGGTCGCCGAAGCACTCTGCCGTCAGCCCGCGCAACGCCTCTCGGCAGACGTCTGTCTCTGCGTCGTTCAGGCCGTGCAACAACGCTTTGTCGGCCACCTCCCCACCGCAATGCACGAGGAAGCGCACGGCGCGGGAGCGAATATCAACATCCGAGTCGTCGAGCAGCGCACTAGCGCCGGCCACGGTTTCAGCCGTTGCGGCATAGGTTTCGGCGGTGGCCAAAGCCGCCAACCTGATCGCGGGCTGGTCCGCAGCCAAGCCTGCCACAACCGCTGCGACCGCACCGACGTCTTCAAACCCGGCAAGGGTAGCAAGCGCTTGTGCACGCAAATCGGGAAAACCGGTCCCCGCCGCAGCGATCAGGGCGGGCGGCACGCGGCTATCGGCCGTGCCAAGCAGCCCCAGCAGCTTGGCGGCAACGACGCGCGCTGGCGCCTCGCCGTCCTCGGCATCCGGCTCACTTGCGCCGGCCAGTCCTTCTGGCTCAGCAGCGAGCATCGCGGCAAGCGTTGAAGTGGCGGGATCCGCGGCAGCCGAATCACGCACCCAGTCGACGATCTCTGGTGGCAGCACCGTGCCCTCCGGCACAGGTGCCTCCTGCGTCTGTCCGCCGACCGCGAGTACCTCGATGAGACGCGTGATGACAGCGGCGCTATCGAAATTCGCCAGGGTCGTCGCTGCCGCGTGGCAAATGCGCTCGTCGCTGTCGCCGATGGCGGCGAACAGAGCGCTGCGGGCCGCGTTGTCCTCACCGTCACCTGGGTGCAGCGCTGTTAGCGCCTCGGCACGCACATAGATGTCGGCATCGGAATCGGCGAGACAGGCCAACAACTCCCGCTCCGCTCCGGGCTCACCGATTGCCGACAAGGCGCGAACCACATCGCGCTGCAACTCCCCACCGGCGCCATCGAGCAGCGCAGCCAGCGGCACCACCGAGGTGCTGCCGCCGATGCGAGCCAAGACCCTAACCACCGCCTGGCGAACCTGTTCATCGCGAAATGCGAGCAACTCAAGCAGGCGCGGCTCAAGCGCAGCGTCGCCACGTTGCATAAGCACGGCAACGACTGCCTCGCGCACTTCCGTGTCACGGGAAACGAGTAAGCCCACGAGCGGAACTATATAATCTCGGTTGCCACAGGCGCCGAGTGCGCGGATCACGCCGATACGCACCAAGGGGTCGTGGTCGTCGAGCAATTGCGGGATTAACGCTACCAGGTCTGGAGCCAAGCGACCCCCACCGGCAGCGATCTCCGGCAGCTGCACCAGGGCCCGCGCTGCACGACGCCGGGCACGAGCGTCCTCACCACCGAGGCGCGTCAGAACCGCCTGTCGTGCCGCCTCACCGTCGAGCCTGGCAAGAGCCTGGATGGCAAGCTCCTGCAGGTCGTCGAGTTCCGGGTCTTCGACCACCGCCAGAAGTGCCGGCAGCGCCCGCATACCTCCTATCTTGCCGAGCGCCTTCAGAGCTTGCGCCTCGACTTCCCAGGATGCCATGAACTCGTCATCGTCGACCGGGTTATCGAGCGCAGGATAGCCCTCGTGAGAAAGGCAGTCGACCAACGCCGGCAGCGAGCGCGGCGCGGCGATGGCGCCGAGCGCCACGGTGGCATGGATGCGGACCTCGCCATCGGGGTCACCCTTCATCCGCGCCACCAGGGCCTCGACCGCGTCATCAAGCACCAACGTACCGGCCGCCATGGCAGCATGGCCGCGGATGTCCGGATCAGCATCGTCGAGCGCTACCACAAGCCGCGTGCGGGTTGCCAAATCGAGCGCACCGAGGCGGGCCAGGGCCGCGAGGCTGCAACTGCGCAGGTCCGGCACATCCCCGTCGAGCTTGGCGCGCAGCGCCGCGACAACGGCAACACGGTCCGCACCTTCGCCGAAAGGATCGGTATTCGCCGGTGGATCGTTATCCAGCGCTGCTATCATCGCCAACCAGCGACACAACCGGGATGGATCGCACACCAGGCCGCCTGCGCCGCCATTGTCATCGCTCCGCTACGCACCCGCATGCCTTCCCACCGCCTACCCTTAGACGATGTCGCGACGTCTGAAGGACATTTGCGAGAAGTCCTTCTTGAAGGGTGATTCACCCATGCGCTGGACCGTGCCCGATGCGATCTTAAAGCGATAGTTCAACGTTAGCGGATCCGGCACGCGCGGTACAATGGCGTTGGCCGGCGCGTTCTTGGCCAAGAAATTGGTGAATACAACGCCTTTCTTGATCGCCGGCGTGACAATCGCCACGGCCGAGAACTGTCCCGTCACCAAATCAATATGACCGCGCTTCATCTGGCCGTCGAAGCTCATATCATCGCTCTTGACGAAGAGGTTGTAGTCCTTCAGCACTGGTACCCGCGCCGACTGAATGGCTACCATGTCGCCGGATTCAATGCCGCGCGAGGCAGCATCGTCGGGGTGGATCTCGGCGAAGTTCATGGGCCAGCGCTGCTGGATATAGGCGCGCCGCTCGGTATCGTCGAAACCCGATTGCCAGATCTCGTTGATGCGGCCATTGGTCACCCACAGCTCATCGCCCTTGGGCGTCATGAAATCATAGAAGTCGCTCCACACGCTCCATGGTGATTTCAGCAGGTTGAGCTTTCCGGCGTGGCTCTTGAAGGCAAAAATATTCTTGCCCGCCACAGTGACCCCTTCTGGCCCGGTGTCTGGAACGTCGGTGCGTTCGACATCGTGCAGCCGCTTGGTCTCGAGGATAGTATCGCCGTCGAGAAGCAACGGACATTGCAGACCGGTGGTACCATAGCTACGCAACAATTCATGCGCTTTCATACCTCGTCGCATAGCGACGGTGCGCAGCACATTGTAATCGGTACGCCCGCCACGGCTGAAGCGACAGGATTCCTCAAAGACGTCGTTGGGCTCGTTCCAGTCGTAGCCAGAGAAGCCCATCTTCTTGGCGAACATGGAGACGATCTTCCAGTCCGGCTTAGCATCGCCCGGCGGGTCGTAGAAAGCCGAATACAGCCGAATGCGACGCTCACCGTTCGCGCGCGTAAAATCGGACTCGCCCCAAGTCGCTGCTGGCAACACGATATCGGCATATTTGGCACCTATCGGGTCGACCATATAGATGTCCTGGTTGGCGACGACCGTGCCGCCACTGTCGACCCGTCGCTTGAGAGTTGCGATGATCTCTTCCTTGTCGAGCGAGCGGATCTGGTGCGGGTTGTTGCGCGTATAGCGGCGGAAGGCATCCTCGAGCGCCGACGAGCCAGCCATGGCCTGGACCCAGGTGGTGCCGACCACATAAGCGAAGCGCACCTGTCCAGACTGCAACCAGCGGTCGAGGTCGAGGCGATTACGCCGCCTGCCACCAACCTTGTAGGGTGACTTGAGGTTAGGATAGGGGCCGCCATTGCTGCCGCCACGCTGGTGGCCACCGAAGCGCGTGATGGCGCGTCCGGGACGGCCGCCGCAACCGAGGATAATGCCGAGTGTGCCGATCGACACGGTGTTAAGGTAGTTATTCGACCAATAGTTACCTTTTTCAATGCCAATGGTAGTGCGTGGACGCTCGCCGTCTTCCTTCGGCTTGGCCATCATCTCGGCCGCCTGATAGAGCTTCTGCGGGTCGATGCCGGCGATGCGTGCCGCCACCTCGGGTTTCGACTCCTCCTGCGATAGCAGCCATTCCTTCCAGTCTTCCCAGCCATCGACCTGGAACTTGCCCCAGGTGGTGCGCCACTGCCACGGTGTGTTACGTGTCCCCTGGCCGAAGCCGGAATCAGTCTCCCAGAAATTATTCGTCCACTTGTCGATGAATGCCTGATCCTGCCAGCCGTTCTCAATGATGATCCTCTGGATCGCCATGTGCACGACGGTGTCCGAGCCTGGGTTGAGGTCGATATGCAGGCCACCATGCTTCTCGGCATAGGCCGCGCCCATGGTCCGGCGCGGGTTAATCATGATCACCTTGGTCTTGTTCTTGGCGATGCCTTTCAGAATCCACTCGTTCCAAAGCACGGTCTTAGTCTCATAGGGATCCGTACCGGAGCAGACGATGCAATCGGCGAGTGAGAAATCCTCATAGCAGGCGCCGAAGATATCGTAGCCTATATCAGTCCAGCCCGGCGCCGAGTCGACGATCGAGGGATGATCATGATGTGCGACCGCGGGCGTGTTGATACTGCGGAAGGCTAGTTTGGTCAGCGCGTAGGTATTCTCGTAAAACTGGTAGCTGAAATACTTCATTGCCCAAGCTTGTTCGCCGTGATGGCGGATAACGTGCTTGGACACCTCGGCCATGATGTCGAGAGCGAAATCCCAGGTCACCGGCATCAAGATATCGTTGACGCGGACCAGGGGGTATTTCAGTCTGTCGCGCGTGGCCAGCCGCGGGCTGTAGACCTTCTGCGAGATACAGCCGCCACGGATGCTGTGGCCGCCGCGTACGTTGACCACGTCGGCGTCAGCATCGGCGATGATGGCGAAGTTGTGCAGTTTGCCGTTGTGCCCCGCCTGCGTGAACTGGTTCGGACCCAGCCAGTTGCCCGCCAGCGGTGAAAGCGGATAGTCGCGGTTGAGTGCGTTCTCCTCCTTGGCCGGTCCGCCATGCGGGCCCTCGGCCGGCCAGCGATAGATTTTGTAACCGCAGGCAACGACGCAGTAATCACAACAGGTGGTCAGTACCTCGGCGTTAATCGGTGGCAGGGTGACGGTGTCGACGGGCTGATAGAAGGGTGTAGAGGTGGTGACTGCCATGGTGGATATTCCCCTCTATGCCGCAAGGTTGTCGTAACGGCCGTAAATCAGGCCGACCATGCCGACGGCCCAAATCTCGTCGCCTTTGAGCTCAAGCAGAACCTGCGGTAGGCTTTCCGTGGCGTGACCGCTGATGATGATCCCGTGCCGGGTCAGATCGAAAACAGATTGATGGAACGGGCACGGGCCGAGCGCCGTGTCGCTGGCCTTGTAGTAGCGGCCGAGGTCTGCGCCCATGTGGGTGCAAAGCGTGTTGAAGGCGATCACATCGCGATCGGGACCTATACCACCACCCGCCTCCTGCCCAAGCTTGACCAACATGCTGTTGGTATTCTTGCCGTCATCGGGATACTTGAAGCGTTGTGGTCGTTCCACTTGAAGTGCGCTGAGTTTGGCTATCAGGATGCGCGGGTAGCGCGCCACATGGGCCGCCCAGGCCTTGCCTTCGAGCCCCGGGATGCCGGTCAGCATTACCGTTCCGGTCGCCGCGGCACCAGTGCCAATGAGAAAGCTGCGGCGACTGAGACAATCGTGTTTCGGCTCAGATTTTATTGCGTGTTCGTGTGCGTCCGTCTTGAGGCTGCTCATGACGCTTTCCCTACTCAATCCCTTGGGCGGCGAGATAGAACTCGAGCCCGATACGCTTAGCTTCGGCTTGGCTGAGGCCGGCGACATCCGGCATCGCCTCGTAGGTCGGAACCTTCGGCACAGGCATAACGATCTCCTCGCCGCTGATCTCCTCGAGAAAAATGACCAGCGCTTCCTTCTCCTCGTCGCTCAGATTGAGCGGCTTGAGGATGGGCGTCTTGTTGCCGGCCCGCTCGGTGAACTCATTGTCGCCACCGCCGTCATTGTAGAAGTCGATGACCTCTTCCAAGGTGTAGAATTGCCCGGCGTGCATGTAGGGCGCTGTGTAGGCGAGATAACGCAGAGGCTGGGTGCGGAACTTGCCCATGTCGCTGGGGCGCTTGGTGGTGAAATAGAGGCCTAGATCGTCCTTGAACTCTCGATAGTAATCCTCGTGCACGCCCTTTTGGTAGAGCTCGAAGCGATAGGTGATGGTGTTGAGGCCGGTCTCTTCCCATTCATAGGGACGCGGCACACCAAGATTGTAATACTTCTCATCTGACAGTACCGGGCCATTGTGGCATTCGATGCAGTTGGCCTTGCCCGTGAACAGCTCAAGACCGAGCTTGGCCTCATCCGATAACGCCGTGTCATCGCCTTCTAGGTGGCGGTCCAAAGGCGTGTCGTACTGGGTCAGCATAGCGCGTTCAAAAGTAGCGATGGCTAGCCAGGCGTCGTTGAGGATCGGCCGCTCGGTGCCGAAGACGCGATTGAACTCGGCAACGTAGTAGGGCGTCTGGCGCAACCTTTGCTCCATAACGTCCGCCTCACCATTTCCCGATATGCCGCCGGTGGCGGCAGACTTAGCCTGAGCCTCTAAGCTCGTGGCGTTGCCCTGCCAGAAAAGCTTGCTGAGGTAACCAGTATTGACCGCGGTGTGGCAGTTGCGCCAATGCACCACGCCCGGATAGCCACGGCAGATGGGATCGTTGAAGCCCCAGCCCTGCTTAGGATCGTGACAGTCGCCACAGCCCAGGCTAGCATCGCCCGACAGCTTGGGATCGAAATAGAGCAGGCGGCCGAGCTCGGCCTTTTCCGGCGTTATCAGGTTGTCAGGCGGCTCGGGCACCGGCGGCAGCGGTACCAGCGGCGGATCAAAGTCCGGGTCGTCCTCCGCCCAGGCACCGGGAATGCCGAGAGTAATCATCGCCACAATGCTCAGCAGCGGCAATCCCAACATACGCAGTGTCTGCTTCATGGCCTGTCTCGCTCTCTAATTCTGTACGTTTAGCCAATCGTCAGTCGGCTGGTACTTCTGATCGATCTTTAGCGGATCCATGGTCACTGGCGTGACGCTGCTCAGGCTTTCCAGAAAGGCCACCAGATCGGAGCGCTCGCCGCGCGTGAGATTGAGTGGCTCGAGCTCCCTCGCGAGCGGATCGTCCTGGCCGCCGCCGTCGTCGTAAAAGGCGACCACCTCGGCCAGCGTGGGGATGGTGCCGTTGTGCATGTAAGGCGCCGTGTAGAGCGTCTCGCGCAAGGTCGGTGTTATGAACTTGCCGACGTCACCATAATTCTTGCTGACCATGAAATAGCCCACGTCGCGGCGCCAGATGCCCATCTTCGGCACGCCGTAGGAATGGATCACGGCGCGATAAGTGAGATGGCGAATAGGATCGCGAAACACTTCCATGTTCTCGGGCACGCCGGTGTTGTGCGGCTTGCCGTCCGAGAAATAGGGGCCGTTGTGACAACTGATGCAGCTGGCCTTGCCCTCGAATAGGGCCTGGCCGCGTTCGGCGGCCTCCGACATGGTTCCGGTGTCGAAGGGAGCGTCGATAGAGACCAGGGTCTCGACGAAGGTGACCAGCGCCTTACGGGCCTTTCCCGAAGAGCAGTCGCCACCGTAAATCGAGGCGCACATCTCGGCATAGACCACGTCCTGCTTCATGCGCTCGTGCATGATGCGCATATCCATATTCATGCTCACCGTCTCGGTGATCTGGTCCCGCATGACATCGTTAAGATTGCCGCCCATCTGGCCGGCCCAACCCCAGCCGACGTCGGCGAAAGAGGCCTTGAAGTGGGCGTTGATCAGGGTTGGCGCGTTCCGAAAGTGGCGCGTGCCGGGATAAGCCTTGGAGAGTGGCAGACCATCGCCATAGCCCTTAGCAGGATTATGGCATGTGGCGCAGCTTATGGCGCCGTCGCCCGAGACCCGTGCATCAAAGAACAACCGCTTGCCCATTTCCACAGCAGCCGGATCGGCAGCATCAGCAGCCGGCAGCGGTCCAATCTCTGGCCAGGGCTCGGCCGCCACGCCGGGGGGAAACAACAAAGCAAAGCAAAGCCCCGCCGCAACAACAGCAGCGTTAGCCGTAGCCGTTCGACTAAGCAAAAGCGCAGAGGGCCGTATCATCGCGTTATCCTCCACTGACAGGGCTCGCCCGATGCCCGTCTCCGGTTCGACAAGTGCCTATTCGGCCGAATAAGTAAACTCGACGACAGTGTCGCCGCTGGCATCGACAGTAACTTCCGTTTCCTGGACGCCAAATCTCGGATGCCACGCTTTGAGCGTGTAGGTGCCTGCCGGAACGTTATCGATAGCGAAG
>JASLYQ010000014.1 GCA_030739735.1 Alphaproteobacteria bacterium
CAGATCGGATCGATGTTCTTCAGGTCCGCATGCGGCACCACTTTCAGAACTGTCTCCGACCACGCCGATGACGTGCCGATGAGGCAAATCGTTAGGCTGAGCAGAAAATGGCGCATCATGAGTCGAGCCCTGTGGGTCCTAGGTTTGCTAAACGCAGCGCACGTCCGGCGCAAGAACCCACATGTTCACCGTCCTGCCAGGTAAGGCGGCCGTTTACCATAACCATAGCTATGCCCGCCGCCGGTTGGACGGGATCCTCGAAAGTTGCGCGGTCGATGATCTGCTCGGCGTTGAAAAGGACCAGATCGGCATAAGCGCCCTCGCGGACGACGCCGCGTCCGGTAAGGCCGAACTGAGCGGCGGGGAAGCCGCTCATGCGCCGCACGGCCTCTTCTAATGGAAACAGACCCAGGTCGCGGGCGTAATGGCCGAGCACGCGCGGAAATGTACCCCAGAGGCGCGGGTGCGGGTGCGAGTCGTGCGGTAGGCCGTCGGAGCCAATCATCGCGCGGGGGAAGGCAAGCACGCGGCGCACGTCGGCCTCGTCCATGATGAAATAGATGGCCCCAGCCGGATTGAGACGCTCGGCGGTGTCCTCGGCGCTAAGGTTCCAATCCTTGGCGATATCATCGAAATCACGCCCGACCACCTCGGGATGTGGCTTTGACCAGCTGACGATGACGCGGCTCGCATTCATCATGCGACGCGCATCGAGTACGGTGGACCCGGCGACATATGGATACACGTCGAGTGCCAGCGGTTGGCGCTCATGCGCTGCGGCGATGCGCGGCAGGGTCACTCGGGTGCGGCCGTGATTGGCCTGGCCGGCACATTTGTGGTGCGAGATCACAATAGGGACGCCGGCCTCGCGGCCGATGGTGCAGGTCTCGTCGATGGAATCCAATACATGCTCGGTCTCGTCTCGCATATGGGTGCTGTGCATGGCGCCAGCAGGCGCCAGCGTCTTAGCGAGCTCAATCACCTCTCCGGTGGGTGCGGCATTGGCTGGGCGATAGAACAAACCGGTGCTCATGCCCACGGCACCATCATCAAGGGCCTCTTCGAGGCGGGCACGCATGATGGCGATCTCATTTGCGGTGGCTGCGCGGTCGAGCGTGTCCATCGCTCCCATGCGCAAGGTGCTGTGGCCGACTTGGGCAACCACGTTGACCGAGGCCGGATCGGTATCGAGAGCATCAAGATAGTCGCCGAAACGCGCAAAATAATGCTCCGGCCGGTCGCCGATGAGGTTGGCGGGTGCGGGCGGTGGCCCGCTTGGCGAGAGGGGCGCGAGGCTGATCCCGCAATTACCGGTCACGACCGTGGTCACGCCTTGGCTGATTTTGCAATCCATAGTCGGGTTGGAGAGCACGGCCCGATCGTCGTGGGTATGGACGTCGATGAACCCGGGCGTGAGCGTCAGCCCTGCGGCGTCGATCTCACGCCCGCCCGCGTCCTCTGCCACAGTTCCGACTGCCATAATCCGGTCGTCCGCGATCGCGACATCGGCTTGCCGGGCGGCGCTTCCCGTGCCGTCAATCAGTTGCGCGCCGCGGATGACAAGATCGATAGCAGGGGCGTCGTCCATAAAAAGCTCTCCTTGTTGTCAGTCATTGTCCTAACGATCGCGACAGGCCGCCACAAAAAACCTTGAACTCGCCGCCTTTCATGGGGGGCCAGGTTTCGTCGCGGGTCAGGGCGTGTGTTGCGATCATGGTAACGATGTCTCGTGGCGTGGTCTCGACAGCGAAGTCGACGGTCCAGCCAAGCAATGCCTCTCTGTGGTTATTCGGAGCCTGGACCGTGGCCTTCCTCGATCGCCGGGCGAAGCGCCATGGTGGTCGCGAGGCCGTTGAGCCGCTTGACCACGACCTCTCCGAGCAAAGCGCGGTCGGCCGCAGTATGACGTAAGCAGAGACGACCCTCGTCTTTCCGGCGGAGCAACGCAAAGCGGTCGAGGGTGGTGGGATCACCCCCGGAAATCGTTTCGCCAAGGCGAAATGCCAGGCCGAGAATACGTGCCCTTTGCACTTCTTCACCTCGGATCAAGCCATGCAGTTGATCGAGAACTTGTGGCATCTCTTTGCCTGTATAGCGGTGGTAAACGGCAAGTGCCAGAAAGGCACGATCGCGGTGTTCCACCAGCAAGCCGGGATGCGTGAACACTTGGCGAAAGGCATCATTCGCGCGGTGGTCGGGATGGGCGCGCCAGGCAATATCGCTGAGCAAACCGGCTGCCTCGCGGAGCAAGGTACCGTGTTTGCCTTCACCATCGACAAGGTTGGCCGTCCAGCGGTGTAGCGCGGGAGCTAAGCCGGGGAATCGCGAGGCTTGTGCGTTGATATCGCCGCAGGCGGCGAGCAGGCTGTCTTCCGACTGAACCTCAGGCGGCAGATCGGCATAGAGGAGGCCTTCGCGTAGACCGTAGGCGCAAAACTCTACGGAATGGGGCTGTATGTGTCGCAGCAATCTGTTTAGCAGCAACGACGCGTGCGGCAATACACCGCGGCGTCGTGGCGGCACACCGGGTAGGCGGCGCAGAGATTCCGGACTTTGCCTTGCCACCAGATCGGTGAGGCTCAGCATATCGTGGCGGCGCAGGCGGTAACGATGGACGAGCCGCAAGGGGTAATCTGTCTGAGCCATGTGAATGCGGGCGAGGGCACGCCAACTGCCGCCGACGAGATACAGCATTCCATCACGTGCGGTCTTTAGCCAGTCGAGCCCGGCAAAGGCCGCATCGATTTGCGCCTTGGCCTTGATGACCGGCGTCTGCAGGCGCAGGGGACCCAGCGGCAAGGTTGTTCTTTCGGTCGTCTTGCCGGCGGCGATTTGGGCCAATTCTAGGCTGCCACCCCCCAGGTCACCCATGATGCCGTCGACCTTGGGAATGCCCGCAATGACCCCGAGCGCGGACAGCGCGGCCTCCTCGGCACCCGTAAGGATGCGTGCATCAAGACCCGTCCGCCGATACAAATCCCTCACGAAACTCTCGCCGTCGCGGGCGTCGCGCACGGCCGCTGTGGCTACCACGTCCACTTGCTCGACGGCCATGATTTTCAGTAAGGTCGCGAAGCGCTCGAGGTTGGTCAAGGCCAGGGCCGCACCGGCCGGATCGAGTCGGTCGTTGTCATGCAGTGTGCTGCCAAGACCGCTCAACACCTTCTCGTTGAAAACAGCGACAGGAACCCGTGCCGGTCCGCCAAAGACAACCAGACGGATGGAGTTGGAGCCGATGTCGACCACCGCGCGACGCACGCCGGCGTATCCTTCCATGGTCGGGGGTTCAGTCCTGTGGCCCGATCCGCAACGGTGCCGGGGCACCGCCATGTTGCAGCGCCTTACCGCGCCCTGACAGGCTGGGATTCGTCATGAAATAAGTATGGGCCGAGAATGGGTCGGCGCTTGCAGGCACCTTACGATAGACCCCATCTGAGCCGAGGACCGAGCTCTGCGCCTCGTCCTTTAGATTTGCCAGCATGACCTGGTTGAGCACCTGCCGATGCACGGTCGCGTTGGTGATCGGAACCAAGACCTCACAACGGCGGTCGAAATTTCGCGGCATCCAATCGGCTGACGATATGAATAGCTTGGCGTTCGGCGACGGCAGTGGCTCACCATTGCCGAAACAGATGATGCGCGCGTGCTCGAGAAAGCGACCGACAATGCTTTTTACGCGAATGGTCTCGCTCATGCCCGTCACACCAGGGCGCAGACAGCAGACACCACGCACGATCAGATCGATCTCCACGCCGGCCATGCTGGCTTCGTAGAGCTTGTCGATAATTATGCTGTCGACCAGAGAATTCATCTTGGCCCAGATCATCGCGGGGCGTCCGGCTTTGGCGTTTGTGATCTCCTTATCGATATGCTCGATCAATGTCGTTCGCAGGGTCATCGGCGCGACGTCGACGCGGGAGAATTGTTCCGGCACCGCATAGCCGGTTGTAAAGTTGAAGATCCTCGCGGCATCGCGTGCCAACTCCTCGTCGCAGGTGAAGAACGAGAGATCCTCGTAAATGCGGGCGGTTACGGGATGATAATTGCCGGTGCCGAAATGCACGTAGGAGCGCAGCATTTGCCCTTCACGGCGCACCACATTGGAGATCTTGGCATGGGTCTTCATGTTCATGAAGCCGTAGACCACGTGCACGCCCGCACGCTCAAGGCTTCGCGAAAGCTTGAGATTGCTCTCTTCGTCAAAGCGCGCCTTGAGCTCGACAAGGGCGGTCACGGTCTTGCCAGATTCGGCCGCGGCGATCAACGCCTTCACAATCGGTGACTCGGCGCTGGTGCGATACAAGATTTGTTTGATGGCGATGACGTTTGGATCTGTTGCGGCTTGCTGCAAAAACTGCACGACCACGTCGAAGCTCTCATAGGGGTGATGGACGATGAAGTCCTTGGCGCGTATCGCAGCGAAGCAATCGTTATCGTACTCTCTAACCCGTTCCGGAAAGCGTGGTGTGTAGGGCTGAAAATACAGGTTGGGACGGTCGCAATCCACAAGTTCGGCAGTTTGTGCCATGCCAAGGATACCGTCCACGACGGTGATATCGCTGACTTCCGCGTGAAGCTCGTTGATTACCATCTGGCGTAGCTCGGCAGGCATGTCGGCGCCAATCTTGAGCCGGACGATGCCGCCCCGCCGCCGTTGCCGTAGCGCCGTCTCGAACAGGAGCACCAGGTCCTCTGCCTCTTCTTCATATTCGATATCGCTGTCGCGAATCAGGCGGAAGCAGCCACGCCCTGTCACCCGGTAGCCGGGGAACAGTTGGTCGATGAAGAGCTCAACCAAAGATTCGAGTGGCAAATAGCGGATATTATGACCAGGTAACCGAACAAAGCGCCGCGTCTGTTCAGGTAATGGGACAAGCGCGCGCAAGGTGCGGCCGTCGTCGTCGTTCACAAGTTGCATGGCGAGCGCGAAGCCGCGATTGGCTATGAAGGGAAAGGGATGTGCCGGATCGATCGCCAGTGGCGTCAGCACGGGAAAGACCTGCTCGAGAAAGTAATCGCGCAGCCAGTCGACATCGACGTCGGTAAGGTCATTGGGCCCAACGACCGCGACGCCTGCGGTCTTTAGCTCGATCAGCAATTCCCTCCAGCTGTCCAGTTGTGCCGCCATTAGACGGTTGGCGTTCGCCATGACTTCTTCTAATTGCTGGACAGGCGTACGGCCGTCGAGGCTGCGGTGGGTCAGGCCGTTGCGCACCTGGCCCTTGAGGCCGGCGACCCGCACCATGAAAAATTCGTCAAGGTTGCTCGCCGAAATGGACAGAAAGCGCAGCCGCTCCAACAGCGGGTGGGCCGTGTTCTCAGCCTCGGCCAACACACGCCAATTGAACGCCAGCCAAGACAATTCGCGATTGAAGTACCGCTCCCGCGGTGCCGATGGTGCCGCGGCTGTCGCTTTGGACGCCGCCGGCGTGTCAGCAGTCTTTTGCCGTGCCATCGAACTTCTCCTTAGAACGTAGCGCGATGGTTGCCGCCATCCATGAGGAAATGCTGGCCGGTGACGAAACCTGCTTGCGCTGAGCAAAGGAAGGCGCAGGCATCGCCGAACTCGGCTGGATCGCCGAAGCGTCCTGCTGGATTGAGGTCGGCCATGGCAGCTGCCATGGCCTCCTCAGTCTTGCCTGCCTGCTTGGCTCGAAAAGTGATATTGCCGCGCAAGCGATCTGTATCGAAGGGGCCCGGCAGCAAGCAGTTTATGGTCACGTTATGGCGCACGGTCTGCCGTGCGATGCCGGCCAGAAAGCCGGCAAGGCCGGTGCGCGCACCATTAGAGATGCCGAGTTCTGGAATAGGGGTTTTGGTGGAACTTGAGGTGATGTTGACGATGCGCCCGAAGCCGCGCTGGATCATCGGATCGACGGTTGCCTTGATGAGTTCTATGGGGGTGAGCATGTTGGCGGTCAGACCATCGATCCAGTCCTCGCGGCTCCACTTACGAAAATCACCTGGTGGTGGCCCGCCCGCATTGTTAATCAGAATGTCGGGCTCGGGGCAGGCGGTGAGCAGGGCCTGCCGGCCCTCTTCGGTGGTCACGTCGGCGGCAACTGCCGTCACCTCGCTGCCGCTCATCTCGCGAATGGCTACCGCGGCGGCGTCGAGGACCGTCTGGTCGCGCCCGTTGATTGTCACTGCGACACCCTCGCCGGCAAGTGACGTCGCGCAGGCCCGCCCGAGGCCGCGGCTCGATGCACACACAATAGCCTTACGGCCGGCAATTCCCAGATCCATCCGTTGTCTCCTGTGACGCCGATTATGCGTCTTTATCTTTGCAGTACGTCCCGCGCCAGCGGGATGGTGACGCGTCTGTGTCCCGCGAGTGCGGCCTGGTCAAGTGCCTGAACCAGTTCGCGAGCGGCAGCGAAAGAGCGCTCGATGCGCGCCATCAGATAGTCGATTACTTCCTCTCCCACAGCAAGCTGGCGGTCGCTGAATTGCTTGATGAGCACGGCCGCCAATAGGCGGTCGTCGGGCGCTTGCAGGCTGATCGCGGGCAATGCGCTAAGACGGGAAGCCAAATCGGCGAGAGCGATCGGCCAGCGTGCCGGCGGCTCGCGTGCCGCTAATAGCAGACCGCCGCCGCGCTCGGCAACGGTGTTGTAGAGATGAAACATAGTCGTCTCATCCGCCGCCTCGTCGGCGCTGCCGCAATCCACGGCTGCGGCGCTGGAGGAACCGAGCAATTCTGTTGGGTCGAGGCCGCGACAGAGCTCCGCAATGTTTACCATCGCGGCGCGGCTTCGGCTGCGCCATACGTTCAGCAAATGGCTCTTACCGCAGCCCGCCGGGCCATGAATGGTAAGGCCGGGCGCGTTCCAATCGGGCCAGCGATCTATCCAGCCAACAGCCTCGGTGTTGCTTGGCGCCACCAGGAAGTCGTCGGCGCCGAGCGCCGGACGGTGATCCAAATTAAGAGGAAGCTGTACTGCTGTCTCAGCGCTCATGGTGGATCGTCGCTGTCGTAGGCGGGGCTTTCCAGGTAATGTGAGAGGGCAAAACGCACCAATACGCCGATCACCGCCGCAATCGGGACGGCCAGCAAAACGCCGACAAAGCCAAAAAGAGAGCCGCCGGCAAGCAGCGCGAACATAACCCAGACGGCATGCAGACCCACCCTGTCGCCTACGAGCTTGGGCGTAAGGATATTGCCCTCGATCATCTGGCCAATGACGAAGACTGCGATCACCGCAACGAGCTCTCCAGTGGCGCCGAATTGCAAGTAGCCGAAGGTCAGGCTGAGCAGTAGCCCGACGATAGCTCCGATGAAGGGGATTATCGAGATCACGCCGACGATGAGCCCCACCACCAGGCCGTAATTGAGCCCAATGATCTCGAGCGCGATCGCATAGCTCGTGCCCAGCACGACGCAGACGATGGCTTGGCCGCGCACAAAGGCGGACAACGTGCGATCAATCTTCTGCAGCTGCTGGCGCACCACATCGGCGTGGCGATGCGGCAGATAGCCGTCGACCTTGGCAACAATCAGATCCCAATCACGCAGCAGATACCAAGTGACCACGGGAGTGATGATTAGCAGGCCGGCCAAGTTGAGCAAGGCTAGGCCAGACAGGAAGAGCTTCCCCAAGGCTTCGAACGACCAGGAGGCGAGCTTGCCGGCGACGTCGCGCAGGGCGATGCGGACGTCCTCCATCTGCTGCTCGTCGATCTGAGAGGAAGCGGCCTCGACCAAGCTGGTAATGCGCTCTGTCAGCGACAATACCATCCCCGGCAGCTCCTTCAGTAGGCTGGTGATCTGCGTCTGCAGCAACGGCGCGACCAGGAGCACCAGGACCGTGAGCAGCAAGAAAAAGAGCACCGTAACTGCGGTGGCAGCCGAGGGCCGCGAGAGCTTGCGCGCTTCCAGCCGGTCGATCACTGGATCGAGAAAATAGGCGATCGCGAGGCCGACGATAAACGGTAACAGAATGTCGCGCAGCAAAACGAGCAGCAGCACTAGGACCAGAAATGCTGCCAGCCAATACAGGCCTTGTCGCGCCGGGCTCATGAGCGCTCGCGCCATTCTCTGCTATGCCGGCACCTGGTCACTCGAAGAGCAAGTCCTCTTCCGGATCCGTTTCGCCGTCCGCCGCGGATACGGCAGCTGCGGGGCGGTCCATGGCCGTAGGCACGCTCGCCTGTTCCGGCAAATCCTGGTCCGGCTCAGGCAGTGGTGTGGCCACGTCCTTGGTCTCGATGCGCCAACCGCCGCCGCCATCATCGATCAGCGACAGTCCACGGCTGTCCAAAGCATCGCTCAGCGATCCCAGCGCGCCATAATACCGCAGCGTCAATTGCGCTTCGCTGCGGCTTAGCGACACAATCTGCGTGCCGGCCAGTTGCGACATGCTGTCGAAACGCTGACGAATGCTCAGCCAATTCTCCAGTCCGGTCAGCTTGGTGCTGACATCGAGCGTCGACAGGCTGCTGAAATCGACCAGATTGGCAAGTTTCCAATCGCTCTCCAGTGTCTCGGCCATGGTCAGAGCAGCCTGACGCAGCGTCGCGGCTGTGTTTGGCACCGCCGCGGTGTGCCGGCTGAAGGCAATCGTCGACTCATCACCGACATGATGCAGCGTCGTGGCCGTGTTTGGCACCGCCGCGATGTGCCGGCTGAAGACGATCGTCGACTCATCGCCGACATGACGCGTTGCTGTGACGCCAACGCCACCACCGGATTCCAGGCGGGCCAGGGCGACCAGCGTTTCCCGTGCGCTGTAGCGATCGGCGACAGCGGACAAGGCATTCGCATCGCCATTGCGCGCCTGCTCGGCAGATACGGTAGTCAAATCCTCCAGCTCACCATAGGGGAGTACCAGATTGACCAGATGGTGACGCCAGCCGATGCCGTGCCAAGCGTCACGCCACGGATTGGGTTCCTCCCAAAGCCGTAACGCCCCATCGCTTTCAAGCAGTGGTAGCACGAGGCGTGACGGGCTCTCGGTCTCGGCAAAGGGAATGTGTGCCGAGCGCAGCGCCCGGCGAACGCCGTCCGGGTCGAAATGCACGGTCAGATCGGCAATGTAGCGCTGCGATGAGTGGCGCTCGCGGGCAACTTCGTAACTGCGCACTAAGCGCTCCAGGTCACCCGCTTCGACGGCCGGCAGCTGGGCGTGATCGCTTTCTAGCGTGAGCTTCTTGTAAAGCCGGCTCAGGGCGATACTTTGACCTGTTGCCAGGGCGCGCGCCTGGGCTTGCTGGGCGCTGGAGCCGCTTGCATCGACACTGACGTCGCCCACGGTAAAGGGCCCTGCCATGGCCGAGAGTGATAGCCCGGCGCCGATCGCCACGGTGATTGCAGGGCACAGCGAAAAGCGCCCTGCGCCCATTGCAAAGCACCCATTTACCAGTGATAACACCCAGTGTGTCACCATTTCAGCCTCGGAACAGTTTTGGAACCAACCGCCGGGCATCATAACATGAGCGATACCCCCGACCACCCTTACCGCTACCGTGATGCAGGCGTCGATATTGATGCCGGCGCGGCTCTGGTCGAGCGTATCAAGCCCATGGCGCACGGCACCGCCCGGTGTGGCGGTGACGGGTCCTTGGGCGGTTTCGGCGCGGTGTTCGACCTTGCGGCCTGCGACTTTCGTGACCCGATCCTGTTGGCGGCGACAGATGGTGTCGGCACTAAGCTGCTGGTTGCGAACGCTGTTGGGTGCCACGATACCATCGGCATAGACCTTGTCGCCATGTGCGTGAATGATTTGGTGGTACAGGGTGCTGAGCCATTGTTTTTCCTAGATTATTTTGCTACTTCGGCGCTTGATGTGGAGGCTGCCGCGACCGTGCTGTCGGGCATCGCCGATGGCTGCCGCCAGGCCGGTTGTGCTTTGATCGGCGGCGAGACAGCGGAGCTTCCCGGTCTTTACCGGCCCGGGGACTACGATCTTGCAGGTTTCGCCGTAGGTGCCGTTGAGCGCGACGGCTTGCTGACGGGTGAGCATGTAGCCGTGGGTGATGTGATTCTGGGTATTGCCTCGAGCGGCATCCATTCAAACGGCTATTCGCTGGTCCGACGGGTCGTCGAAGGCGAGGGGATGGATTATTTCGAGCCGGCGCCGTTTGATGCCGGTACCAGCCTGGGCAAGGCCCTGCTCACGCCGACTCGAATCTACGTCAAAAACCTGCTCGCGGCGATTCCCTGTGGCATCAAGGCGCTTGCGCACATCACCGGCGGAGGCTTGCCGGAAAATCTGCCGCGGGTGCTGCCGGATGGCACGGCTGCGGCGATCGAAACGACCTGGGACCTGCCGCCGGTCTTCGCCTGGTTGCACCGCAATGCGGGTGTGCCAGACGACGAAATGCTGCGCACTTTCAACTGCGGCGTCGGCATGGCGGCGGTCGTGGCCGCGGCCGACACCGATGCCGTGACTGAGAGCCTCACGGCAGCTGGTGAGACGGTGTTTTCTATCGGATCTATCCAGCGTGGGGATGGGGGTGTGACGATCGTCGGCGGGGAGTACTGGCGGCGGTGAGTGAGCTATCCCTCGCGATCCTGATATCCGGTCGCGGCAGCAACATGCAGGCGCTGGTCGAGGCCTGCGCCGAGCCTGGCTTTCCTGCGCGTGTCGCGACGGTCATTTCCAACCGTTCGGATGCTGCTGGTCTGGCTACTGCTGCGAGCCACGGCATTGCCACGGCCGTCGTCGATCACAAGGGGTTTGCGGATCGTGAGACATTTGAATTGGCGCTTGACACAGCCATCGACGAGAGCGGCGCGGAACTGGTTTGTCTGGCGGGCTTCATGCGTTTGCTCGGAGCGGATTTTGTCGACCGCCGAGATAACCGGCTGATCAACATCCATCCCTCGTTGCTGCCGGCCTACAAGGGGCTCGATACTCATGAGCGAGTCTTAGCCGACGGTGCGCGCTTTGCCGGCTGCACCGTGCATTTCGTGCGCCCGGCCATGGATGCGGGACCGATCATTGTGCAGGCTGCGGTGCCTGTGCTGGCGGACGATACCGCTGAGAGCCTGGCGGCCCGCGTGCTCGCACAGGAGCACCGCATCTATCCGCTCGCCGTGCGCTGGATCGCCGAGGACCGGGTATCGCTATACGACAACAGGGTCTCCGTTGCCGGCGCCGCTGCGGCGGTCGAGACCCTCATAAATCCGATCTCGTCCTAGGAGAGCGCCATGACGAAAGATATCAACCCGATGCAGATTCAGTCTGCCTTGATCACTATCGTCTTCCAACTCCTGCAAAAGCTGCGCGAGTCCGGCATTTTCGAAGACGGCAAGGAGCTTCGCGCATTTCTGCAGGAGGCAGCAGATGCGAACCGCGCCGAGTACAATCCCGTGAATCAGGGCGCGGCCGATTTCATCGAGAGCTTCATGATGGAGCACCCGATACTCAGGGAGGGTGAGTGAGCGGTGCGCTGGCCGATGCGGAGACATCGTTTAAGCGCCGCGGCGCATCCGTAGAGCCGCCTCAAGCCGCACGCTTTTCGCCGCTCTGGTGGGGTTGCGCGCCGTTCGGCGTGGGGCGCATGACGGTGCGGCCCACTCTTAAGCCGGCGGCGAAAAGCGTGTGGTTAAATGGGTTCGTTGTCAGTGCACGTTGGTATTAGGGAGTAATATCGATCTCGGCGAAGAAGAAACGGATCTCGGTGACCGCGTTTTCCCGGCTGTCAGAGCCATGTACCGAGTTCGCCTCAATGGATTCGGCGAAATCGCGGCGGATGGTGCCTTCGTCTGCGTTGGTGGGGTTGGTTGCGCCCATGATCTCGCGGTTGCGCTCGATAGCATTTTCGCCTTCGAGGATCTGCGCCACCACAGGGCCTGAGCACATGAAATCGCAAAGGTCGCTGAAAAAGGAGCGCTCACTGTGCACAGCATAGAACGCCTCCGCCATCTCGCGGGACAAGCGTATGCGCCGCTGCGCGACGATGCACAATCCCGCTTCCTCGAGTCGGGCGTTGATCTTGCCGGTAAGATTTCGCCGCGTGGCGTCCGGCTTGATGATCGAGAGAGTACGTTCGATCGCCATGTTCATATCCGTCATCGGTGTCGAGAAGGGGCCTTATAGCGATGGTGGCGAGCACCAGCAACCGCGCATCGCAAAAAGGCATCAGGGCGTGCTGCGTATCGAGAAACTAACCTATCGCATCGGCGGGCGGATAATCATCGATGGCGCCAGTCTAACGCTCGCGGCAGGCCATCGCGCAGCCTTGGTGGGGTCTAATGGCGGCGGCAAGACCACCTTGCTGCGTTTGATCACAGGCGAGTTGCACCCGGAATCGGGCGATATCGTCTTGGCGTCGAATACCCGGGTCGGGACGGTTGCGCAAAGAGCGCCCTCAGGTGAGCGCTCGCCGCTGGAGTTCGTTCTGGCCGCCGACAGTGAGCGGCTGGCGTTACTGGAGGAGGCCGAGCGGCTGGAAAGTGATGCATCGCCGGACGGTGGGCGGCTCGCCGCCGTGCACGAGCGCCTGGTTGCGATTGGCGCGCATGCGGCGCCGGCGCGGGCAGCCTCGATCCTACATGGCCTCGGTCTCGACGCCGAAGGTCAAAGCCGCCCGCTCGCGACGCTGTCCGGCGGCTGGCGCATGCGCGTGGCGTTGGCGGCAGTACTTTTCGCGCAACCCGATCTTCTGCTGCTCGACGAGCCGACGAACCACCTTGATCTGGAAGCGAGCTTCTGGTTGGGAGAATTTCTCGCCAAATGGCCACGCATGCTTCTCTTGGCGAGCCACGATCGTAGCCTAATCAACCAGGTTGTGGGCGAGACCATCCACCTCGATGGTGGACGAACTAAGACCTATCGCGGCGGTTTCGACGCCTTTCTCCGGGCCCGCCGCGAAGCGCGCGAGCGCGAGGCGGCGGTACAAGCCAACCTCGCGGCGCGGCGCAAGCATATGCAGGCCTTCGTCGATCGTTTTCGCTACCAAGCCAACAAGGCGCGCCAGGCCCAGAGTCGCCTGAAGGCGCTCGAGCGATTGGGCGAACCGGAGGCGCCGATTGCCGATAACGAGGTGGTATTCACTTTTCCCGAGCCAAGCGAGCTAGCGCCGCCCCTGCTAGCTCTTGACGGGGCCGGTGTGGGTTATGACGGGACGCCGGTGCTTTCACGCCTGGATCTGCGTATCGACATGGACGATCGCATTGCTCTGCTGGGCGCGAACGGCAACGGCAAGACCACACTCATGCGCCTGCTTGCCGGCAGAATGCCTACCATGGAGGGCGAACGTCACCCGTCGCGCAAGCTCAACGTCGGCTATTACGCCCAGGATCAGGAAGAAGTCCTGTTAGCGGAGTGTACAGCCAATCAGCACGTCGCTGAGAGACTGCCGAAGGCGGACGAAACCGCACGCCGTGCCCATCTCGGCCGCTTCGGGCTGTCAGGACCGCTTGCCGATCAGTTGGTAAGCACGCTCTCGGGTGGCGAGCGCGTGCGTCTGGTTCTGGCCCTCGTCTGTTGTGAGGCGCCGCATTTGCTGTTGCTTGACGAGCCCACTAACCACCTTGATATTGATGCCCGCGAGGCGTTGGTCGAAGGTCTCAATGCCTATGCTGGCGCGGTGGTCTTGATCACCCATGACCGCCGCCTCATCGAGCTATGCGCAGAGCGGCTGTGGCTTGTCGCCGATGGCACTTGCCGCGCCTATGATGGCGATCTCGATGACTACGAACAGAGCCTGCTGGAGCGCCGCCGGGGCAAGGGCGAAGGCAAGGCTCGCGCTTCAGTAAACAAGGCCGAGCGCCGTCGCGATGCCGCACGGCGGCGTGACGAGACCGCATCGCTGCGCGGCGCCGTTGTCGAGGCGGAACGAGCCTTGGAGACACTTGCGAAAGAGCGCGACGGCGTCGAGGCTGCGGTTAGTGATCCAATGCTTTACGAAGGGGAGGATGCAGCGGATCGTGTAGCTGTCCTAAGCCGGGAACGGGCGCGGCTGGATCGTGCTATTGCCAAGGCTGAAGTCACTTGGCTGGAGGCCCAGGAGGCGTTGGAGGTGCAGGCGACCAAATGACCGCGTAAAGCTAGAAAGTGCTTTAGAGCGTCGGCCACAGGTGGTGCCAGCATACGCACGTCGAGGCATGGGGTGAATTTCTCCGTCCGCGACAGGACCTCCGTACGGGGATGGCGCGGCATATTGGCTCAACAACAACTTATAATTGTTGGCGGTAGTGGAAATCGGATAGGCAATTTTTCAGTTTTTGGAACAATTTCTAGGAAGAATTCAACTTGACGAATTGTTGTAGTTTTCAATATGATTCCCCGGATTTTGTACCATTTGAGGAACAAAGTGTGAGCCATCCTCGTATTTTTTTAGTCGGGACCTTAGTTGGCTCGCTGTGTTTCGTTCCGACCATACCCTTAATCGTCTGCAGATAGTATAGAGGGTAGCCTTGATATCGATCCTATCTCGGCGAAATTGGATCTCACGGAATCAATTACACTAGCTGCGGCGGACGATATCGAAGGCGCTGCGATCAACGCTGTAGGTGAGACCGCAGAATATCTCTTTGGCAATATCGGCGAAGACGCTCCAGATTGGGCCAAACGGTTCGAATTTGAGTGGCAAACACGTCAGGACAATCGTCCGGAGTGGTCTATTCTGACGGTTCAGCCGATTTGGGAGGCCGACGACCTTCGAGATACCGTGTTTACCCAGCTGAGTTATCGTCGCTACGAAATGTTTTCCTTGGACCGCGATGTTGTGAACGCGGGTCTTGGTTATCGCCGTTTGTTCCTCGAGGACACCGTGCTTGTTGGTGTCAATGGCTTTTTTTGATTACGAAGTCGACTATCACCATCAGCGCTCAAGCCTTGGCGCAGAGGTAAAATGGTATGGTCTTGACTTGGACGCAAACAAGTACTGGGGACTTAGTAGTGCTCACACAAGAGGTGTGAGCGGCGAAAGCGTCACTGAAGAGCCTCTCGACGGCCATGATATCCGACTGGCTGCCCAGGTCCCTTAATCTTCCATGGGCCAAAGTACGCGCGGCTCGCTACTGGTGGGATACTATCAACGCCTCTGAAGACATCAAAGGATGGTCGCTCAGTGGCAAAATCGATCTAATGCAAAACCTGCAACTTGAGGCCGGAGTCAAGTCGGATAATTTTATTCCTGGCGATGAGCGAGAGGCCTTCGTTGCTGTTCGTTTCTCTCTGGCCTTTGGTAAACCAGTTGCAATGAGTGTCAGCCCAATCTCAGATAGCCCGTGGCTAATGAGGGATATGACAGAACGCCGGCTAGATAAGGTGCAGCGTCAGAATAAGATCATTGTGGAACGCCGTAGCAGTGGTGTTGTCATTTCGAGGGGTAGCTAATCCGTATGTTTCGATATTTAACGGTTCTCGCGGTATCCGGTATCGCTCTTTATGCGCCCTCATCTCTTGCTGCGATCCCGGGAGCTGCTCGTGCTGCGTCTGAGTATCAGGTTACGGTCAAGCGAGTAGACCTCTGTACCGACTCCGCATGCAGTACTTTTGTGACAATTGGAAGCGGCAACAAAGTTTTCGATATCGCATCGGTTGCCGCTGGGGCAGCAGTCGGATCATATGCGGACGTTGGGGGTTTGGCGGCTGGGATTACCTATACTCATGTTAGGGCCTATGTCGACGAGACCATCACAATGACCGGCGGTGGAGTGAGCGACGACGCAGATGTAACCTGCTATACAGATGCCACTCCGACACAAGATGGTGACGCAAACACGGCGGAGATTAGCGACAATACGACGGCAAGCGGGGTTAGTGAGGATTACATTGTTCCCTCGGATGCAGGCAGTTTCACGGGCCTAGTGGACAGTGACTGGGAAGATCTCAACATTACTGTTCGAGATACCGATGCTGACACTGTCGGGGATGCTATCATCACCTACCCTTTGACAGCATCTTACACTACGATTGACCAAGAACCACTTATTGAGATCCAATTTGACACCAGCACTGCTGTTGGCGTACTCGATACCGATCCTACAGCTGGCGATGGGAACTGTTCGATTTTTCCGCGTCCCCCGACAGTAACCATAACAATAAGAGACCCTTGAGCCGACCACTGCTGCTTTTGGTCAATAGCTGGCTTATGGTCTTTGTGTGTCGCGTTTTGCTCTATTGGCGACACAGCAGAAGAGCAATGATTGTAAGTTTCACCATCGTGAAAGAGGTGCGTGGAACACGGCCGTGATTTTTCCGCCGTCCGGCGTTGAAAATGTCAGTTTCGTGTTGGGGCTGGCGGTTTTTCGTTCCTAATTGCGCAAGCGGAAGCGTTGTAGTTTTCCGGTCTCGGTGCGGGGTAAGTCGGCAACAAAGGTGATCGCGCGTGGATATTTATATGGCGCGATCTGTTGCTTCACGAAGTCTTGAAGTCTCTTAACCGTAGCTTCGTCGTCCGTCACTCCCTCGCGCAACACCACGAACGCTGAGACAATCTGCCCGCGCTTCAGATCTGGCTGGCCAACTACGCCGCACTCGCTGACATCCTCGTGGTCGAGTAGGGCGGCCTCCACCTCGGGGCCGGAAATATTGTATCCGGCCGAGACGATCAGGTCGTCAGCACGCGAAACGTACCAGTAATAGCCATCCGCGTCCCGTCGATAGAGATCGCCGGTGAGATTCCAGCCATCCTCGACATAGGTCGCCTGCCGCTCTTCGTCAGCTAGGTATTTGCAGCCGGTGGGACCCCGCACTCCGAGGCGGCCGACTTCATCGTCAGCGGCTTCACTGCCATCGTTGGTGAGCACGCGGGCCTGGTAGCCGGAGATGGCCTTGCCCGTTGCTCCGGGTCGGATGGCGTCGCCTGGGCCTGATACGAAGATGTGCAGCATCTCGGTGGAGCCGATGCCGTCGAGAATCTTGAGGTCCGTAGCATCTCGCCAGGCCTGCCAGGTCGGCAGCGGCAGGGTCTCACCGGCTGACACACAACGCTCGAGGCTGGAGATATCATACTTCTCAACCAACCCGAGTAAGGCGCGATAGGCGGTTGGCGCGGTATAGAGGGCGGTGCAGTGGTGGCGTTGGATGGCATCGAGCATCGCATCGGGGGTCGGCTTGTCGAGCAAGGCCGTGGCCGCGCCCACGCGTAACGGAAAGCAGAGCAAAGCGCCGATGCCGAAAGCGAAGGCTAGTGGCGGTGAGCCGGTCACCACATCGTCAGAGCGGGCGCCGAAAACATGCGGTGGAAAACAATCGCATATCGCCAATATGTCGCGATGGAAATGCATGCAACCTTTCGGCTGGCCTGTGGTACCTGACGTGAAGCCAATCAGCGCTACATCGTCCGCGGCGGTATCGGCGGCGGCGAAGCCCGGCGCTTTTGTTGCCACCAGTTTGTCGAAATCGGCATCACCGTCGCCCGTCGCGCTAATCATGGCGAGGCGCTCAAGGCCCCCGACCTGGTTGAGTTCTTCGGCCAGGGTGACGTCGCAGAGTGCGTGGCGGATCTGCGCCTTTTCGTTGATGTAGGTGAGCTCGCGCGCCCGTAGCATCGGCATCGTGGCGACGCAAACGCCGCCGGCCTTGATGACGCCTAGCCAACAGGCCGCCGCCATCGGCGTGTTGGGTGCCCGTAACAGCACGCGATTGCCCGTCACTAGCCCCATGTCCTCGACCAAGGCCTTGGCGATGCGGTCGACGAGCGATGACAGCGCAACGTAAGTCCACGAGCGGTTGCCAAACAGGATGGCAATTCTCTCACCATCGCCGGCCGCGATGCGCGCGTCTAGCAATGCCGCTGCGGCATTGAAGCGGTCGGGATAGGCAGCGAGCGCTGGCAGTGCGGTGTAGTCGCAGGGTGCCAATAAATGTGCGGGCGGCAGATTGTCGCGCGTAAAGTTGTCGAGGTGGCCGCTCGGTCCTCCGGGCGGTTGGGATTCGTGCCTGGGCATTCTGTTGGTCTCCTTATGTCGCGCCTACATCGCTTCGCCGCCGGCAGCGGCGATTCCCTGGCCGATGAGGGCGGCGGAATTCGGGTGGTAAAGCCAGGTTTCGGTATTAGCCACTTCGCGCGGCTCGATCAGGCGGCCTTGCATATTTTGTGCGGTAAGCTCGGTGAGCGCAGCGAAATCCGCCACCCAATACTGTTTCTCGATGCGAAATGCATGTCCGCCGAGTGCCGCCTCGTCGCCATCCTTGGCGTCGCTCTTGCTCAGGGTTATCGGTGTGGAGTTGCCCATCATGATGGCTCCCGATCCTGCCCAAGGATTACCTGGCGGGGCGTTCACCACAAGGTCAGCCTGTCACGACGTTTTGCGGTTGCCCCTCGAGAAAGGCGATGACGTTGTCGACCGCGCCCTCGTTCAGAAGTTCCGTGGCTTCGGCCGTCCAATCGGCAGCGTGCGGCGTCAGCACCACCTGATCGCAGCTGAGGATCGGGGCATCGCCCGGCAAGGGCTCCTCGGGAAAGACATCGAGCCCCACCCCATTTAAGCGTCCCGCGGTTAGCGCCGCATGCAGGGCATCCATGTCCACTACATCGCCGCGGGCGCCGTTTAAAAGAATCGCCTCGTCCTTCATCTTTGCCAACGCCGCGGCATCGATGAGATGATGGCTGTCGTCGGTGAGCTTAACGTGCAGGCTGATCACATCGGCGGTTGCCAGCAACTCGTCGAACCTCACATAGGTGACACCGAGCGCGGCGCTACGCTCTGCCGAGGGATGATAGCTCCATGCAATGACCCGCATGCCCAGCGCACTGGCGAGCCGCGCCATTTCTGCGCCGACCGCACCCGTGCCGATGACGCCGAGCGTCTTGCCCTGCAAACCGACATTGAGCCTGCGGGTCCAGCGCCCGGCCTTGAGTTCGGCGGTTTGAAACGCGGCGCGCTTGGCGACAGCGAACATCAGGCCGAACATGTGCTCAGCTACGGCTGGTGCCGTGCGGCCAGGCTGATTGGAGACGACCACGCCATGCTCCGTCGCGGCATCGAGATCGATCATGTCGGTGCCGATGGAGCAGGTGGTGATCATGCGCAGCTTTGGCAGCTTCTCAAGCTCCATCCGGCGCCAGGTAACGGCGCTGCGGGAGTTGATGATGACCTCGGCGTCCTGCGCGCGTGCCAGTTTTTCCTCGTGGCTGTTGGGCCGGTTCTCGTAAAGGGTCAACTCGCCGAGCGGTGCCAAGCGGTTGAGCGCGGCTGAGCCCACGATCTGCACAGGATCGTCTCCTGGTACGAGGATGGAGACACGGTTCGGCAATGGCAGGGTTCCTTTCGGCTGCGCTTCGCTCGTTCGCGATACCATAGCGCATGGCCCTGCGCGCGTCGCGACTGGCAAAGCCGGCTCTCGGGTGATATTCGATAGGTGGCGGCAGTAAGCGGTGGGGTGCAGAAAACGATGGACGCGATTATCCGAGAGCTGGAGGAGCGCCGCGAGGCGGCACGGGTCGGGGGTGGTGAGCGTCGCATTGCCTCCCAGCATGATAAAGGCAAGCTGACAGCGCGTGAGCGCCTGGAGTTGTTGCTGGATCCGGGCTCGTTTGAGGAGTTCGACATGTTCGTCGAGCACCGCTGCGCCGATTTTGACATGGATAAGCAGCGCGTGCCTGGCGACGGTGTCGTTACCGGCCACGGCACCATAAATGGCCGCAAGCTGTTCGTCTTCAGCCAGGATTTCACGGTCTTCGGTGGCTCCCTGAGTGAGGCGCATGCGGAAAAAATCTGCAAGGTCATGGATCTGGCTATGAAGGTTGGCGCGCCGATGGTCGGTCTCAACGATTCTGGCGGCGCGCGCATCCAGGAAGGTGTGGCCTCTCTGGGCGGCTACGCCGAGGTCTTTCAGCGCAACGTGCTTGCTTCCGGCGTGGTGCCGCAGCTCAGCCTAGTCATGGGACCGTGCGCGGGCGGCGCGGTTTATTCGCCAGCCATGACCGACTTCATCTTCATGGTGAAGGACTCATCTTATTTGTTTGTTACGGGACCCGACGTGGTGAAGACTGTAACCCACGAGACGGTCAGTGCGGAAGAACTCGGTGGCGCGGTAAGTCACACCACCAAGTCGGGCGTGGCGGATATCGCTTTCGAGAACGATGTCGAAGCGCTGGCGACCATGCGGCGCTTTTTTGACTTCCTGCCCCTCAACAATCGCGAGCCGGTGCCGGTACTGCCGACGACCGACGCCACGGATCGCGCCGAGCCATCCCTCAACACGCTTATCCCAGCCGATTCGCAAAAGCCTTATGATATGCACGAGCTGATCGAGAAGGTGGTTGACGAGGGCGACTTCTTCGAGTTGCAGCCGGCCTATGCCGCCAACATCATTATTGGCTTCGCGCGTATCGACGGGCATACGGTCGGTATGGTTGCCAATCAGCCGATGGTATTGGCAGGTTGCCTCGACATCAATTCGTCGCGCAAGGCCGGACGTTTTGTGCGCTTTTGCGATTGCTTTAACATTCCCATCGTAACCTTTGTCGACGTGCCGGGCTTTCTGCCGGGCACCGACCAGGAACATGGCGGTATCATCAGCCACGGCGCCAAGCTGCTCTTCGCCTATGCCGAGGCGACTGTGCCAAAGGTCACGGTAATCACGCGCAAGGCTTATGGCGGCGCCTATGACGTGATGAGCTCTAAGCATTTGCGCGGCGACGTTAACTATGCTTGGCCGGCAGCGGAGATCGCGGTCATGGGGCCGAAAGGCGCGGTCGAAATCATCTTCCGAGGCTCGCTCGACGATCCGGCCGAGGTGGAGCGCCGCACCGAGGAATACCGCGAAAAGTTTGCCAATCCCTTTATTGCCGCCAGCCGCGGCTATATCGACGACGTGATCTTGCCGCAAAACACGCGCTGCCGCTTGGCTGGAGCTCTGGCGCTGCTGCGCTCCAAGCAGCTCGAGAATCCCTGGAAAAAGCACGACAACATCCCGCTCTAGGCAGAGCTAACACTGATAAGAGATAGGTTTGTTCGACAAGATCCTGATCGCGAACCGCGGCGAGATTGCCTGCCGCGTCATGCGCACGGCGCGCCGCATGGGTATAGCAACCGTGGCCGTCTATTCCGAGGCCGATGCCGGCTCCCGTCATGTCGAGATGGCGGACGAATCCGTTCTCATCGGCCCGGCACCATCGGCGCAAAGCTATCTGCTTGCTGAGCGTATCCTTGCCGCGGTTAAAGACACAGGTGCGCAGGCGGTACATCCCGGCTTCGGCTTTCTCTCGGAAAACGCGGACTTCGCGCGCGCTTTGGAGGCGGAAGGTATCGTCTTCATCGGCCCGGGGCCCGACGCCATCTCTGCCATGGGCGACAAGATAGAATCCAAGAAACTTGCGGCCGAGGCTGGGGTGAGCACTATTCCGGGCCACGACCAGGCTATTGTCGATGTTGATGCCGGTGTAGCGATCGCGACCAAGATTGGCTATCCGGTGATGGTTAAGGCGTCGGCAGGCGGTGGCGGCAAGGGCATGCGCGTGGTTGACCGAGCTGAGGATCTGGCGGAGGCCTTCTCTAGCGCCCAGAACGAGGGGCGTAACTCCTTCGGCGACGATCGCATGCTGATCGAAAAGTTCATCACCTCGCCGCGCCATATCGAGATCCAGCTCATGGCCGATGCGCACGGTAATGCGGTTTATCTGAACGAGCGCGAGTGCTCCATCCAGCGTCGTCACCAGAAAGTGATCGAGGAGGCGCCGTCGCCCTTCGTCGATGCCGGTATGCGCCGTGCCATGGGGGAGCAAGCAGTGGCGCTCGCCAAGGCGGTTGGATACCGCTCGGCCGGCACTGTTGAGTTTGTCACGGGCGCCGACAAGAACTTTTATTTTCTCGAGATGAACACGCGATTGCAGGTTGAGCATCCGGTGACCGAGATGATCACTGGGCTCGATCTCGTCGAGATGATGATCCGCGTCGCCGCCGGCGAGCCTCTTGGTATCACCCAGGACGATGTGGCGCTCGACGGCTGGGCGGTCGAATCCCGGATCTATGCCGAGGATCCGGCGCGCGGCTTCCTACCCTCAATCGGTCGTCTGGTGCACTTTCTCACGCCAGAGGAAACAAATAGCGTGCGCATCGACACCGGCGTCGGTGAGGGTGACGAAATCAGCATGCATTATGATCCAATGATCGCAAAGTTAGTCACTTACGGTCCTGATAGAGCCGCGGCGATCGCTCGTATGGGCGAGGCACTCGATGGTTTTCTGATCGGTGGTATCAACACCAACGTGCCGTTTCTTGCCTCGATCTGCCGAAACGACTGCTTCGGTAAGGGAACGTTGACTACCAACTTCATTGCTGAGGAATATGGCGGCGTCTACGCGGCGGACACGCCCGATGACACGGTGGCGGAGGTTCTGGCGGGCGTCGCGGCACTAATCGAAGGCCGTGTCGCAGCACGTGCGGCGGCGCTGGGTGGTGAGCCCGATGGCACACGCCAGGATCTGACGATCAGCGTCGGCGAGAGCGAGTGGCAGGTTGGTGTGACCTTAGTCGAGAGTGGCTGCGACGTGAAGATCGACAGCAAGACGCTGGCGGTGCGCGACGATGGCTGGCGCCCCGGAGACAGTGTCTTCCGGGGCCGTATTGGCGAGCGTGACGTGGTGGTGCAGGTCGCCCGTGGTGCCCGCGAGGCCTGGCGCCTGGTGCATGGTGGGGCTGCAGTCGACGTTCTGGTGCGCTCGGCCCGCGCCGCCACCATGGCCGCGCGCATGCCCAAGAAGGAACCACCCGACCTAAGTAAATTTCTACTCTCGCCCATGCCCGGCCTCGTGGTCTCGGTCGCCGTGACGGCCGGCGACATGGTCAAGGCCGGTGAACCCCTCTGCGTGGTCGATGCCATGAAGATGGAGAACGTGCTCCGCGCCGAACGCGAGGTAACGGTGGCCGAAGTTAAGGCGTCGACGGGCGACAGCCTAGAGGTTGACCAGGTCATAATGATATTCGAATAAAGTTGTTTCGGTAATAAAATTGTCTCTATCACCAGGTGGGATGAGAGAGGGTAGGGAAGTTCGGATGTGATTCGTCTGTGGGGGTTATTTGCTGTTTGGAGAACACGTAAGAGAAAGTAGCGTACCACTTGGTACGCTGCCCATCGTCCGGATCTTAGAGAGGATTTGGCTACCACTCGATGGTTCGCGCTGGCCATGGAGAGAGTGTAGAACAGCACGACGGTCGCTGCCAGAAAGAGCCCGCTCTAAGCGACGCCGACCTTGCGCCGGCTTCAGTTCGCGGCGGTGAGTGGCCAGAGGTGATGCCGAGAACCGCCAGAATCCATAAGTTTTCGTCGGTGAAGATGCCGGTATTGCTTATCGCGCCGTCTCCTCCCGAGCCTTGGCCACGATCGCGCGACGGGCGGGTGCGTAGGCGGCTGTGCCAGTGATTTCGAACAAGGCGGCGCAGACATCATGATGATATGCGAGGCCACCGCGGGCGACCCGCTCAATGGGGCCGTCCCGGTAGCCAAGGCCGAGTCGGCAGGTCAGGTCCATATCGGCGGCACTGGCCAGGCCTTCATCCAGAAGCCGCAAGGCATCGTTGTATTTGGGCCGCACCAGGCGGTCTATGATGCGTCCCGCGTGGTCCGCACAGACGGCGACCGTGAGGCCTGCCCCCTCGAACACTGCGCGCGCTGCAGCGACGGCGCTTTCAGGCGTGTTCGGCTGGCGCACCAGTTCGATAAGCGGGGACGGCGGGTCGTTGCCGTTGCGGTAGCGCTCGAACCCCAGCACGTTGGAGCCTTCCTCGCCCTCAGCCTCACCCGTGTGAACGCCGAGACATTCCGTGCCCAGCTCGACCAGGATCGCCGCCTTGCTCTCGTCTAACACGTGTGGCGCGCCAAGGTAGATCGCCACCTCACCTTCGTCTCTGTTGCCGTGGAGAAAGGGATCGTCCGTGGGGAAGGAGCGGGATTTTCCTTGTTGAATGAGTGTATAGCGCATCATTAGGCTCCAAACATAGCGCCGCCATCGTAGTCATAGAAGCCGCGTCCTGTCTTGCGCCCGAGATGGCCGGCGGCGACCATGCGCCGCAGCAGTGGCGGCGTGGCGGCACGTGGGTCTTGCGTGATGGGGTGAAAGGCCTTGCAAAGGCGTATCTGGGTGTCGAGCCCGATCAGATCTAATAGCTCGCAGGGTCCCATGCGGTAGCCGAGCGCGGTCTTGATGGCCGTATCGATATCGGCCGGGCTTGCCACGCCCGCCTCGACCGCGCGGATAACGTCGTTGTTGAACGGCACTAGCAGCGCGTTGAGGATAAAGCCCGGTTTATCCTGGGTACGGACGGGTGTTTGACCGCAGACCTCGGTCCAGGCCCAGGCGGCGGCAAAGGTCTCATCGGAGGTGTTGAGCCCAGGCGATATCTCGATCAACTTCATCAGCTGTGCTGGTAGGCAAAAATGCATGCCCACTACCTTATCCTGGCGTTCGCAGCCCGAAGCGATCTCGCTGATCGACAAGGTCGAGGTGTTGGACGCGAAGATGGTGTGAGGCGGGCAAATACCATCGAGTGTGCCCAAAAGCTCGCATTTGACGGCGAGGTCCTCGAACACTGCCTCGATCACGAGATCGCAGTCGGCGAAGGCGTCGAGATCGGTGCTGCGGCGATAGCCAGCAAGCGCCATCTCGGCCTGTTCCGCGGAAAGCTTGCCGCGCGCCACCGATTTCTCGAAGAAGCCTTGCGTCTGGGCATAGGCGCCGTCGAGCGCGTCCGCGTTGCGGTCGTAGCCCACGGTCGTAAAGCCCGCGCGCGTGGCGACGATGGCGATGCCGGCGCCCATGGTACCGCCGGCGCCGACTACCCCGACGGTCTTGATCGTCTCGCTCATTGACGGAAGCTCCGGCCTATGAGTTGGCGATGGATTTGGTTGGTACCCTCCCAAATCTGAGTGATCTTGGCATCGCGCATCAGGCGCTCGCAACGGGTGCCGCGAATATAGCCGCTGCCACCATGCATCTGCACAGCTTCCGTGGCCATGCGCATGGCGAGATCACTGGCGCGCAGCTTGGCGAGTGAGGCCTCGACGCCGATTTCATCCGTGCCGGCGTCGACCAGTGCAGCGACATGGTCAAGCCATATCTCGCACAACGCTAGTTCACCCGCGAGGTCGGCGAGAAGGAACTGGTTGCCCTGAAACTCGACGATATGCTGGCCGCCCGCCTTGCGCTGATTCATGTAGTCGACCATGTCCTTGAACGCCGCGTCGGCGATACCGAGGGCATGTGCGGCGATGCTGGGACGCGACTTGTTGAGTGAGGCAAGCAGTATGTTGAGCCCGTCTCCCGGCTCTCCGAGCAGATTGGTGCGCGGCACGCGGCAGTCGTCGAAGGCGAGCGAGACCGTTGATGATGCGTGCAGACCCATCTTTTCTTCGTGCCCGGTGACCGAGAAGCCCGGTGCGCCCTTCTCGACGATCAGGGCAGAGATGGCGGCGCGGTCGCCGTCGATCTCCGACCACTTGCCGAACAGCAACAACAGATCGGCCATATCGCCGCTAGTGATGAAATGTTTGGCGCCGTTGATGACGATTTCGTCGCCGTTGGGGGTGAAGCGGGTGGTCATGGCCACGGCATCCGAGCCCGCTTGCGGCTCGGTGATTACCAGGGCGCCGAGGCCGCCCGCAGCGATGCGCGGCAAGAGACGCCGCTTCTGCGCTTCGCTGCCGAATTCCACGAGCGGGCCGAGGCCGTGAAAATTAGTGGCATAGGTGATGCCCGTTGACGCGCAGGCTTCCGAGATGGTGCGCACGCAGGCGAGATACAAACGATAGGAGATTGGGTTGCCGCCGTACGCTTCGGGCACGAAGAGGCCGTTGAGGCCGAGGTCGGTGATGGCGGCGATATTGTCGGCGGGGAAATCGCCGGAGCGGTCGTAAGTGTCGGCACCCGGCGCGATCACTTCGTCCGCCAAGCGGCGCACGCTGTCGAGCACCAGGCGCTCGTCATCGGTCCACGCCCGGCGCGTCTCGATACGCTCGAACAGCGGGGTCAATGGTTCATGCCCTGGCCGCCATCGAGATAGACGGTCTCGCCGGTGAGGAACGGCAGATCCTCACAGATCAGCGCGGTGACCAGTTTGGCTACATCCTCGGCCTTGCCCACCTCGCCGCCGGGAATGCGCTGGGCTAGCCATTGGCGGATGCGATCGTCTGCCAGAAATTGTCTGTTGAGGTCGGTCTCGATATATCCCGGTGCCACGTTGAGCACGGTGATGCCATCCTTGGCCCATTCCACGGCCAGGCAGCGGGTCAGTGCGCCAACGGCAGCCTTGGAGGCGCAATAGGCTGCATGAGCGACGACACCCAGCTTGTCGAAGAACGAGCCCATGTTGACGATGCACCCGCCGCCCCTGCTGCGCATATGGGGGTAGACTTCGCGGCTCGCGACCATCACGCCGGTCACGTTGACGCGCATGAGCGCTTCGAAATCCGCTCCGGCCACGCTGGCACTCGGCTGGCTTTCGTAGACGCCCGCATTGTTGACAAGGGCTGCGATGGGGCCCTGTGTGGCAATCTCGGCGATAGCGTCCTTGATCGCCTCTTCCTCGGCCATGTCGCAGACCATGGCGCGGCCGGCCGGCACGGTGCCGGCGCGCGACAGGCCAACTACATCGACGCCGCGCGCTGTGAGCGCCGCAGCTGTCGCAGCGCCGATACCGCGGCTCGCACCGGTGACGATCACGGCGCCGTCAGGCATCGCTCGGGCTCCAGCGTACGGGCTGCGGCGCGAGTTCACCGCGCACCACCATGGCGACCAGCTCGCGTTTGAGAATTTTGCCGCTCGGGGTCAAGGGAAACGCCTCCATCTGCAAAAAATATTCTGGCATATCGTAGCGAGAGAGACCTTGTTCGGCGAGATGGTCGAGCAGCGGCGTCGGCTCGGATTGGCCGAGGATGGCGAGGCAGACCTTTTCGCCCAACCGGGCGTCGGCGATGGGGAAGGCCGCTGCCTTCTCTACCGCTGCATGGCGCACGGCAAGATCCTCGATATGCGCCGGTGCGATATTGCGTCCGCCACGAATGATCAGGTCCTTGAGGCGGCCGACGATGCGGAGATTGCTGCGGTCGTCGAGCACGCCGAGGTCGCCCGAGAGAAACCAGCCGTCGCGATTTCGATTGGCTTTCGCATCGCCGAGATAGCCTAGCATGAGCGCCGCCCCGCGCCCGGCGATTTGACCGTGTTCGCCGACGGGCACTTCCTTGTCCGCGTCTTCCGCATCGAAAATACGCACTTCATAAGCCTGACCACCGCGCCCGCAGGTGCTGGTGATGGTGGTAAAGTTGTCGTCCGGGTGGGTGTATTGATGTGAGGAGTTTTCGGTCATGCCGTAGACGTTCTGCGGTACGATACCTTGGGCGCTGAAGGCTTCCGCCACGGCGGCTGGGATAGGCGCGCCCGCCATGTAGAAAATCTTCACCTCTCCGAGGCGGTCCTTGCCACGGCGCTGTAGCTCGGCGAGGATGTCCATGGCGTGCGTTGGCACCCCCATGACGTAGGTTGCACCGGTCTCCAACAGCCAGTCAAATTGCGACGTGCCTTTAGGTGGGTCGTTGACGATGAGTTCGCAGCCGCAATTCAGCCATTGCCCCATCGCGACCCAGGCAATGTGGTGTGACAACGGGCTTAAGGTGAGCATGCGCGTGTCCGGTCCATGGCCCCAGTCGCGCACCATGTCGCGGGTATTGGCGAGGATGGTGTTAGCCGAATGGGCGACGCATTTGGGTGGACCGCTGCTGCCCGATGTGAAGGCAAGATAGCAGGTGGCGTCTGGATCAGCCCGCGGGGTCTCTGGCGGTGCGCCTGGGCCGGCCAGGGTTTCGGGCGTCAGCACCGTGTCGAGGCCGTCGGGCCGCAGGCTTCCGGCGATAAAAGCGTCGCCTTCGCCGTGACCGCTCTCGGTAAGGAGCAATCGCGCGCCAAGTCTTTCGAGCAACGCAACAACTTCCTCGCCGGTATGGGTGCGGTGGAGCGAGGGGTTGCAGGCGATGCTCTGGCGATTGCAGGCGAGAAAGGTTGCCAGAACCTCAGCCCGGTTGCCAAGCCAGATGGAGGCGCGATCGCCGGCGCCCAGGCCGCGATCCGTTAGATCGGCGGCGATGCCGTTGACCCAAGCGTGCAAGTTCCGCCAGTTCAGGCGCCGCCGGCTGTCGCGCAGGGCGAAGGCTTCGGGTTGTGCGTCTGCCTGACGACAAAGCAAGTCGTAAAAGGTTTCGTCGCGCCAGAGGCCTTGGGCATAGTAGCGAGTGCGGTCCTCAGGCTCGTGCAGGTTGTTCATCAGTGGCCGAAGCGCGAGGAATCCGGTTTGCGCTTCTCAGCGAATGCGGCAGACAGTTCTGCCGATTCCTCACCGTCCAGATATTGCCGCAGCAACAGGTCGTGAGCGAGCCGGGCTAGACCCGATACACCGCCGTGGCGCGCATTGAACGCGGCCTTGACCGATGCCAGGGCGAGGGCGCCGCGGTCAGCGATCTCAAGCGCCCAGGAGCGGGTTTTCTCCGCTAGGGCGTCGTCCGGCACCACGCGGTTGATCAGACCCATGGCTTCGGCTTCGCGGGCGCCGATTTTGGGGTTGGCGAACCACATCTCCTTGGCCTTCTTCTTGCCCACCAGGTCTTCGAGGTACCAGGTGCCGTAGCCGGCATCAAACGAGCCCATCATCGGTCCGACCTGGCGAAAGACGGCGGATTCCTTGGCGATAGTCAGATCGCAGGCCATCTGCAGCACATTGCCACCGCCGACCGCGAAGCCGTTGACGCTAGCGATCACGGGTTTCTGCAGGCGATCCAGCGATTCATAGATTTCCAAAGTCGGCAGCACTCCCGCATAGAGTTGGGTCTTCTCCATGCCCTCCTTGCGTCCACCAATACAGAAGAAGCGCTCTCCCGCCCCGGTCAGGATTAGCACCCGTGTGCGCGTCTCGCTGCGGATGGCATTGATGCAATCCCGCAATTCGTGGCACATGGTGACGTTGAACATGTTGCCGTCGTCTGGGCGGTTGAGGGTGATGGTGCCGAGTGGCCCGTCCTCCTCGTAAAGAATGGTCTCGTAATCCACGGCCCTGCCGGCTCCTGTCGTAGGCTTTGAGACTGTCACCATAGCCCATTTTAGTGGAGGTAGATATTGGCCTCACGAGGCAAGCGCCTTTGCGTCCGGCGAGGAATTGAGAGGAAGCGACGATGCGAATTCCGGAAGAAACCGATGTCGAGACTCGCGCCCTCTTGGAATGGGTGGCCGAAGCCGAACCGCCGCCACTGCATGGCATGACCGCATTGGAGGCGCGCGCGGCCTATGCGGAGCGGCGCGTGCGCTCGGAGCTTTCAGCGGTACCCGTGGCATGGATCGAGGACCGAGCGATTGCCGGACCGGCCTCACCGATCCCGCTGCGCATTTATGCCGGGCGCGAGGGTGAGAGACTGCCGGTTCTGATCTACTACCACGGCGGCGGTTTCGTCATCGGCGATCTCGACAGCCATGACAGCATCTGCCGGCGTATTGCGGTGGCCGCGGGCTGTCTGGTGGTTTCGGTGGCTTATCGTCTAGCGCCCGAGGCGCCGTACCCGGCAGCGGTAGAGGATTCGCTTGCTGCTCTTGACTGGTGTACAGCCCATGTCGCAGAGGTTGGCGGTGATCCCACGCGCCTCGCGGTCGGCGGCGACAGTGCTGGTGGCGGGCTTGCCGCCTATGTTGCTCAGCAGCGGTGCGCGCAGCTCCGCTATCAGGTGCTGATCTACCCCTATATGGATCCCAACGCCGAGACGGAGACGCGGAAGTCTTGCGCTGATGTATTCCCCATCGACAAGCCTACCATCGACTGGTTCAACGCCCAGTATTTGCCAGATGCTGCGCGCCATAGCGAGGTCGCCGCCGCCCCGGGTTTGGTCGAGAACGTTACCCGTATGCCCGCCGCGCTGGTGCTCACCGCCGGCCTCGATCCCCTCTGCGACGAAGCGAAGAGCTACGCCGACCGCCTTGCCACCGCCGGCGTGCCGTGTATCTACCACTGTGATCCTGGCACCATCCACGGCTATCTCGGTATGGGTAAATTTCTACCCCACGCCGAGCGCGCCATCGAGAAGATCGGCGCCGTGTTGCGCGAGGGAGTCTAAGCTTGCTCGGGGCATCGCCAGGCGGCGTTCTCTGGTTATTCTGCGACGGCTGCTACGCCGCTTTCTCGGGTATCATGAAATTGATTTCATAGAAATTATCAGAATGTAATGCACTTTCTAATTGTATACTAAATACAGTAGATTTTAGCGCAGCGGCCGATGTGCCGTTTCTGCCAGACTAGCGATCACCGTGAGGCTCAACACTGCCGCGGCCATAACGTAGAACACCGGCGCGATGGGTGTGCCGGTGGTCTCGATGAGCCAGGTTGCCAGGAAGGGGGCGAAGCCGCCGAAGATGGCGACTGCCAGGCTGTATCCCACGGACATCCAGGTGGTGCGCCCGTGGGTGGAGAAGATCTCCGCTATTGCCGCCGGGCCGGGACCGGAGAAGGCAGCGATGAGGGTGGCGAAGCCGATCTGGATGGCGACTACCGTGGCGTAGGGCACGCCATCCAGCATCAGACTGAACAACGGGTATGGCAGCAGCACGAATCCGGCACAGCAGGTGATTAGCAGCGGCTTGCGGCCGATGCGGTCCGAGAGTGCCCCGAACAGAGGCACTAGCAGAACGAGTGCCAGTAGGCCAAGCGTGTTCGACCATAGGGCATCGGCGCGGGAAATGCCGAGATGGCGTTGCGCGAAGGTTGGCATGTAGGAGAGAAAGATATAGTAGGACACCGTCCATAATATAGTGAAACCAAAGGCGCGCGCTCCAAGCAACCAGCCCGGCTCTGCTTCCGGCACAGCCTCGGCCTGACGGAAAGCGGGCGTCTCCTCAACATTGCGCCGCAGATACATCCCGACAAAGGCGATAACACCGCCCAGCAGGAAGGGCGCGCGCCAGCCCCATTCCACCATCGCCGCATCGCTTAGCAACGTGCTGATGAGCGCCGCCGCGCCCGAGCCGAGCAGTAGGCCGCCGGCAACGCTCGCCTGTTGCAGACTGCCAATCAGTCCACGGCGATCCGTCGGCGCCCACTCGACGAGAAAGGCGGTGGAGTTGCCCCATTCACCGCCGGCGGAGAAGCCCTGGATCAGGCGCGCCAGCACCACCAACGCCGGCGCGGCGAGGCCGATGCTGGCATAGTCCGGTACCAGCCCGATCATCACTGTGCCGGCGGCCATTAACGTCATAGTGAGCATCAGCGCCGCCTTGCGCCCGCTCCTGTCGCCAAGACGGCCGATGACAATACCGCCGACTGGCCGGGCGACGAAGCCGAGCCCGAAGGCGGCAAAGGCTGCGAGCAATTCGGTTCCCTCGTCGGCAGCCGGGAAAATGCGCGCGCCGATGACCATCGCTAAATAGCCGTAGACCGCGAAGTCGTACCATTCCAGCACGTTGCCGACCACCGCCGCTGCTATTGCCCGTCGTTGGCCCTGTTGTCCTGACATGGCACGCCTCCCGCCAGGGAGCATAGGACGATTTACCGTGGCTTGATATAAGGAGCCAAACAGACCCGATATAGCGAGGCTGCAATGCCCCTTAAACGCATGGTCATGGAGATCGGCATGGGCACCGACATCCGCGGTGCCGACTACACCAAAGCGGCGGTGCGCGCGTTGCACGACGCGCTTTGGCACAATTCTCTGAGCATTGCCGATGCATTCGGTCAGCCGGTAGAGTCGATGGTCGTCGAGGTGAAAATCGGCGTACCCCGACCCGAGGCCGTAGACCGCGATGCGGTGCTCGCGGTTCTGCCCCACGGCTCAGGCAGGGTCGAGGTGGTCGAGGGCGGGCTGCAAGTTGGCAACGAGCGCGGCACCGACGTGACCGTCATTGCCAACGCTGCTGCCACGGTGTGGCTAGATATTTCGTAGGAGATAGCGTGATGGCGACACGACGCATTATTCTAGAGCTCGGTATGGGCAATGATTTGCATGGTGGAAACTATACTAAAGCCGCTCTGCGCGCGGTCAACGACGCCCTGCATCACAGTTCTATGATGTTTCTGCGGAGTGTGCATATCGATCCAGAGAGCATGCGCGTGCACATCACCATCGGCGTGCAGCAGCCGGACAAAGTGGATGCCGAACGTGTGTGTGCGGCCTTGCCCCACGGTACGGCGGAGGTCAGCGTGGTCAAGGGTGGGCTAGATGTCGATGACGCAGACGCCAACGACCCCGCCGTCATCGCCAGTGTTGCGGTGGCGGTGCATGTGGAGACCGGTCGCTACCTTTGATTTGTAACCGGCATAATTTTCTCTCAGGTTTTCTCCGCTTAACGTCACATACAGACGGCACTTCGGAGATTTCATGAAGGAAATCTTGCGCTATTATGCTGCGACCACAAAGGAGGGTAGGTCATGAAATCCAAGGCTGCGGTACTGTTTGAAATCAACAAACCATTCGAGATTTGCGAGGTTGATGTCGAGGACCCACAGGCTGGTGAGGTGCGCATCGAGATGGCGGCGGGCGGCGTCTGCCACAGCGACTTGCACGTCATGACAGGCCATATGAACGCGCCGATCCCGGCCATCCTCGGCCATGAGGGTGCCGGCATTGTAGCCGATGTGGGTGCAGGCGTGACCACCGTTAAGCCTGGCGACCATGTTATCCCCATCTGGCGTCTATCCTGTGGCGAATGCGAATGGTGCACGGGCGGGCGCCCGGCGCTGTGTAATGCGGGTACCGAGATCCGTTGGTCGGGGCGCTTGCAGGACGGCACCAGCCGCTTCTCCTACAAGGGTCAGGAGATCAAGCATTTCGCGGGCGTCTCGAGCTTCTCCAACTACACTGTGGTGCCCCAGGGCTCGGTGCTGAAGATTCCCGACGATATCCTGCTGGAGCGCGCGGCGTTGCTCGGCTGTGGCGTCATCACCGGCGTCGGCGCAGCGGTCAACGGCGCCGGGGTCAAGCCAGGGCGCACGGTCGCCGTCTTCGGCACCGGCGGCGTCGGTATCAACGTGGTGCAAGGTGCAGCGCTCGCAGGCGCCGAGAAGATCATCGCCGTCGACCTCTTTGAGAGCCGGCTCGCGCGCGCCGAGGAATTTGGCGCCACCCACGTGATCAACGCCAAGGGTGGCGATCCGGTCGAGCAAATCCGCGACCTCACGGACGGCCGCGGCGTCGACTACGCATTTGAGGTCGTGGGCTTGGCAGAAACCATGCGCCAGGCTTTCGACAGCCTTGCCAAGCGCGGTGTGGCTATGGTCGTTGGCATCACACCGAACACGGCGGAAGTCACCATCCCTTCGCTGCCCCTGGCCTACGAGGAACGCGTGCTGACCGGTTCTCTTTACGGCTCCGCTGCGCCCAAGGTGGAGATTCCCCGCCTCATCGACCTCTACCGCGCCGGTACGCTCAAGCTTGATGAGTTGCTGACATGCACCTATCCGCTGGAGGAGATCAACGAGGCCTATGATGCGCTGCAAAAGGGCGAGACGTTGCGCAGCGTGGTGACGTTCTAGAACACCAAGACCATGTCCCCCGTGAAGTCATCACCGCCAACTCCACCATGGACAAATTGAAAGATGGAGAATCAGCGAGTACTCATAATTTTTCCAGTATTTTACTTTTATCGGCACCAACTACCTTACCCAAGAGTTTGCTATAAAACTCTCGATCCAATATGACGGCGGCGTGAGCATCTTCTTGCGTGGGCTGGGGGGAATACAGAGGTCCTTGAGGCCAGACACCTCAGGTTACGTCAACACTTTAAGGTTGACCTTTTCTGTTTCGAAGGCGTCCGCGTATTTGCCGAAGTCGAGGTCGTCTAGCTACTTTCAAACCTTTGCTATTGCCAGGGCATCAACCATCTACTGCTGATACTGCACCGCCATCCGTCCCACTTTCTCCCGTGCGATGATCATTTTCATTACCTGCGCTGTGCCGTCGCCGATCTCCAAGCCGATGACGTCGCGCAGGCGTTGCTGATGGGGTAAATCCTTGGTGTAGCCGGAATGGCCGTGGGCGAGCAGGCAATTATGGATCACGTCGACCGCGGTTTTTGGCGCGAACCATTTGGCCATCGCCGCTTCCTTGGTGTGGGGAAGGTCGCGGTCGCGCTTATCCAAGGTCTCGTAGCACACTAAGCGGGCGGCGTTTATTAGCGTCTCGCCTTCGGCCAGTGGAAAGCTAACGCCCTGGAAGCGGGCGAGGGGACCACCGAAGGCATGGCGTTCGCCTACATAGGCCCAGGTCTCGTCGAGGGAGGCTTGGGCCGGAGCGATGCATTGTAGGCCAATGAGTGCACGGCTGTAGTCAAAGCCGCGCATGATCTGTACGAAGCCCTTGCCCTCGTCTCCCAGCATTTGGTCGGCGGGAATTTTGACGTTTTCGAAATTCACCGAGCCACGGCTGATGATGGTCGTGCCGAGGTCGTCAAAGCGGCTGGCGCTCACCCCCGGCTCATCCGCCGGCACCACGAAGGCCGAGACGCCGTGGGCGCCGTCCTCGGGCGTGCCGGTGCGGGCGAAGACGATGATGGCGCTCATCTGGTCTGAGAATGTGATCGAGGTCTTTTCGCCATTTAAAATGTAGCCGTTGCCCGCCTTTTCCGCCCGCATGATGAGGTTGGCGGCGTCGGAGCCGCCACGCGGCTCGGTCAGGCCGAGGGCGACAAGGCCCTCGCCGCTGATGATCTTCGGCACCCAGTGGGCAACGATCTCCTCGCTGGCATTGTTGCAGAGAATGCGCCCCATTAAAGAGGCCATGAGCTGAATATAGGCGACGTTAAAGTCGCCATAGGCGATTTGCTCCATGATCACGCCTGCGGTGACGCCATCGACGCCGAGCCCGCCCTGGGCTTCTGGGAGGTCGGCGCCGATCAGGCCGAGCGCGCCCATCTCGCGGATTAGCGCCGGATCGATGTGGCCCTCGCCAGTGGCTTCGCGCGCTATATAGTCTGGTGCTAGGCGCTCGGCTGCGAAGCGCCTCGCCGCCTCTTGTAGCGCTGCCTGGTCCTCATTCAGCTGAAAGCGCATCGGCCTATTGCGCGGCGTGCACGGCGTCGGTGGGCAGCAGATCGAGTCCGGCCATGTACTCTCGCACGGCGGCGTCCTGGTCGGGGCGAAGCGGCACGCCCGGCGGGCGCGGGGTACCGCAGTCGAGCCCTATGCGATAGCCAATGGCGGCCTTGAGTAAGCCATGCATGTTACCAAACTGGAACAAGTTAGCCACGGCGATGCCTTTGTCCTGGGCCGCGAGTGCTGTGGCCATGTCGCCGGCCTGCCAGGCGCGCCACAGTTCCACCCAATATTCCGGGGCAATGCCGGGCCAGCCGTCGACGCAACCGCAGGCGCCCATCGAAAGTGCCGGCAGCATCCATGGTGAGCGCCCGATGAAGCAGGCAAGCCCCATCTTGACGAAGGGGCGCACATGGCCGAAGTCAAGCGCAGAATGCTTGAGCCCGGTGAGTTGAGGCACGCCGTCCTGGATCTTGGCCATGAGCTTGGGCGTGATCTCGCAATTGGTCATCATGGGTAGGTTGTAGGCGAAGAAGGGCAGGTCCGTGGCGGCCGCGACCGTGTGGTAATGGTTGACTACCGAGCTGTCGCCAAAATGATAGAAGAACGGCGGCACGCAGCAGATGGCATCGACGCCCGCCTTCGCCGCTGCTTCGGCCATGGTGGCGGAGCGCCGCGTGTTGGGCGAACCCACATGATGGATGATCTTGGCGCGTCCGGCGGTTTGCTCGACAACAATTTGTGCGATGCGCGTGTTCTCCTCATCCTCGAGAAGTACGCTCTCACCGCTGCCGCCGGCCACCCAAAAGCCATCGATACCGGCGTTAATATTGAAATCGACGACCTGGCGCAGCACGTTCTCGTTGAGGGTATGGTCCGGCATCATGGGCGTGATCAATGCCGTGTAGATGCCTTCGAAGTTTGTCATTCGGGTTTCTCCTTATGGAAAAGTTAGACGACCAGATCCGTTTCCGGATTGATCAGGTAGACGCGGCGGGCGTCGATGGTTAGCGACAGCGCTTGGCCGGCTTGTGGATTGGCTTCGGGTGCGACGCGGGCGCAGACCTCTTCGTCGTTGACCGTGAAGTAGACCATGGTCTCCATGCCGAGCGGCTCGACAACATCCGGCTCGACAGAGAAACGAATGGCCGCTTCGCGGTCGTCCGCACGCGGTTCGCGCAGGTTCTCAGGCCGCACGCCCAGCAGCATCTCTTTACCGGCATAGGCCTGATAGCGGGATGCGCGATCACTAGGAATGGGCAAGGTGGCGGTGCCGTTGATGCGGGCGACGAGACCGCTGCTGGTAGCATCCAATGTGCAGCGTAGAAAATTCATAGCAGGGGAACCGATAAAACCAGCGACGAAGCGCGTGCGCGGCGCATCGTAAAGCTCGTCGGGGCTTCCGACCTGCTCGATGGCACCATCCTTCATCACCACCACGCGGTCGGCGAGCGTCATAGCCTCGACCTGGTCGTGGGTGACATAGACGGTGGTTGTCTGTATCCGCTGGTGGATCTTCTTGATCTCGATGCGCATCTGGCCGCGTAGCTTGGCGTCGAGATTGCTCAAGGGCTCATCGAACAGAAAGACCTGCGGGTTGCGCACGATGGCGCGGCCCATGGCGACGCGCTGGCGTTGGCCGCCCGAGAGTTGCCGCGGCCGCCTACCCAAAAGCTCGGAGATACCGAGGATTTCCGCCGCGTCAGTCACGCGCTGATCGATCTCCGCCTTGGCGAACTTGTGCAGGCGCAGTCCGAACGACATGTTCTCGTACACCGTCATATGCGGATACAGGGCATAATTCTGGAACACCATGGCAATATCGCGGTCCTTGGGCGGCACGTCGTTGACTAGGCGGCCGCCGATATGGATTTCGCCGCGGGTGATGTCCTCAAGCCCGGCGATCATGCGCAGCGTCGTGCTTTTACCGCAGCCGGAAGGCCCGACCAACACCACGAATTCCTTGTCGGCGATCTCCAGGTCGATGCCGCTCACGGCCTCGGTACGGTCGAAGATCTTCCAGAGATTTTGGAGGTTTACATCCGCCATGCCTTACCCCTTGGTGGCCCCGGAGGTGAGGCCGGCAATGTAGTAGTCCATCAGGAACGCATAGATGATCACTGGTGGCGCCGCGGCGAGCAACGCGCCCGCCATTAGCCCGCCCCAGTGGAACACGTCACCTTTGATCAGCGTCGTCACCGTACCCACGGTCAGCACCATCTGGTCGTCGCTGAAAATATAGGCGAGTGGATAGATGAACGATGCCCAGGAGACCGTGAAGGCGAAGATCATCGCCGCGATGATGCCGGGCAGGGCCACTGGGATGAACACCCTGGTCAGCATCTGAATATGGTTGGCACCGTCGATCAGCGCCGCCTCGTCGAGCTCGCGCGGGATGGATGAAAAATAGCCGATCATGATCCAGGTGCAGAACGGCACCGTAATAGTCGGATAGACCAGTACCAGAACCCAGTAGCTGTCGAGCAGACCGAGCCAGCCAACGATCTTAAACAGCGGGATGAACAACAGGGTATCTGGCACTAGATAGGTCAGGAACACTCCCGTCGCCAGAAAGCCCGCACCCCAGAACTTGAGCCGCGACAGCGCATAGGCCGCGAGCACGCTGATCACCATGGTCAGGCTGACGACACACAGCGTGACGATGGCCGTGTTGAGAAAATAGCGCGGGAAGGCGGTCTCCGAGAGTAACGAGACGTAATGGGCGATGGTCACGCCCTTCTCGATGATCCAGGGGTTGGTCGACAGCGCAGCGATCTCCGCGTTGGTCTTGAGTGAGGTGATCAGCATGTAATAGGGCGGGAAGAGGAAGAAGATGACGAAAACGATCAACGAGCCATAGGCGGCATAGAGCGCCCAGCGGCGGTTGCGTTGGCTCGACTTGGGAGTGCTTACGGCGGCGTCGGTCATCAGATTTCCATCGCTCGCTTGCGCACGTTGCGCAGGATAATGAAGGCAAGCACTGCCAACACCGGGAACATGAACAGCGAGACCGAGGCGCCAAGCGGAATATCGCCAGACTCGATGCCGACCCGGAAAGCATAGGTCGCGAACAGGTGGGTCGAGTCGCTCGGCCCGCCACGCGTCAGCACGCGCACGATATCGAAATTAGCCAGCGTCACGATGATCGAGAACAAGACGGTGATGGCGATGATATTACGCATCATAGGTAGGGTGATATGGACCAACTTCTGCCAGGCATTGGCACCATCGATCGCCGCGGCTTCATAGAGATCCTCGGGAATAGACTTTAGTGCTGCCAGATACATGATGAGAAAAAATGGAGCGCCGAACCAGACATTGACCAGGATCACCGAGAGGCGCGCCCAGAACATGTCGGACAACCACGGTATGGCAGACACGCCGAACTGCTGCAGTAGCCAGTTGATGGCGCTGTAGGTGGGCTCGAACAGCCACCACCAGCCGAGCGTGCCTAGCGCCGGCGGGATCACCCACGGCACCAGTAGCATGCCGCGCCATTTACGCTGGCCCTTGGCCGGCAGGACGTTGATGGCGTGCGCCGCAATGAGGCCGATCAGGGCTTTGAAGAAGACGGCGATGAGGGCGAATGTAATCGACTGTTGCACCACCATCCAGAAGGTGTCGCGCTTGAACAGGAAAAGGAAGTTTCCGAAGCCGACGAACTTAGTCTCGGCCTTGTTGAGCGTGGCGAGGAACATGGCATAGGCGGCTGGATAAGCAACCAAGCCTATGATCACGGCCAGCAGCGGTACGCACATCAGCACGCCGACGGTCGACTTCTTCTTCAGGAATCGCCTGAAGCCGCTGCTCTGTGGCGCGGCTGCAGTCTCCGGTGCCGTTGCGGTCGTGGTGACCATGATACCCTTAGCGGCGCAGGTAGCCTTCTAACTCATTCTCTGCCCAGGAGATGGCGTCGTCCATGCTCTCGCCACGCTGGGTCACGCGCGCCACCAAGTTCGGGAACAGGCCCTGCGTGGTGATCTGCGTGGCCATGGATGGCGGCGCCGGAATGCCCGGCACCATCTGCACCTCGTCGCCGAGGATGGGGTAGTTGTGCAGCACCCCATCCGGAGGCGTTGCCTGGTCCCAGACGTCGTTGGTTGTGTACCACTTGGGGTACAGTGGTAGGTCGAAGCCTTGCGACGCTTTGAGCATCTCGGAGACGACCTCGGCGCTGTTCATGTGCAGCAGCAGATCCTTGGCAGCGCCCATGTTCTCCGAGAAGTTCCAGGCGCCCCAGAAAAACGGCGCGCCAGAGCGGAAGCGGCCTTTCGGGCCCTTCGGCGTATCGTGATACCAGACCTGCGCCGCCACATCCGGATTGTCGCGCTTGGCCACAGCCCAGGCGCTCGGCGGATTGAAGATACACGAGCCCGTGCCAGAGATGAGCCAGCGGTTGTTGCCTGCATCGTCCCAGGCATAGACGCCTTCCGGCATGTAGGACACTAACTGGGAGAGGTATTCCAGCGCCATGCGCGTCTCGTCAGAATCGACCTGGATCTCGCCGTCGCCGTCTATCACCACCGCGCCAAAGCCGGTAAATATCATGGCTAGCCACTGAGTTGCGTCTGGCGTCACCGCAATCGGCGCGCCGAACTGGTGGCCGGCTGCGTGTAGTTTTCCGGCGGCAGCCAGGAAGGCGTCGTAGGTCCAGCTATCAACCAGCGCCGCATCGCGCGCGGATCCGTCTGCCGGGAACATGGCCTTGAGGTCGATACCGGCATGCTCGGCGAACAAATCAACGCGTGAAGCTTGGGCAAAGGTCAGCGATCCCGTCGGCGCCGGCACCGCGCGCCAGACATCGTCGAAGCGCGTCAGATGCTCCACCACCGGCACTGGCTCGCCGTTGCGCGAGACGATCTCGGCCATGACATCGTCCATCGGCTCCAGGCTGTTGCTGAACAGCGAAGGCATCCACAGCGGCACCGAATAGATGTCGTGGCCGGTCTTGGCGCGGGTTTCAGCCTGCGCCGTGAGCAGCAGCTTGTTGCCGATCGAGGTGATGAAATCGACCTGCACTTCGACATTATTGGCATTGCCCCAATCGGTGCAGAGGCGCTCCAGCACCTCATTAGCCCCCGGCACCCAATGGTCCCAGACGCCGAGCACGAGCCTGCCGGCGGAGTAGCCCGCCTTGATATACGGTGCACCGGCCACGAGGCCAGCCGTGGCTGCTCCGGTCTTCAGGAATCGACGGCGCGATAAGCGGGAACGCTGCATGACCTATCCTTCCTCGGCACCTGCCCCGTCATTTCCCCAGCCATTCCGGGGCCGCAGGGCTTTGGCTAAGCGGGGGTCATCATAGCGCAGTTCGTCGCCTGCAAAAAAGCGGGTTCGTCGCGCCATATGCGTCGACCGCAGTGCCGGTAACCGCCGAGGCCGCATCTGAGGCCAGAAATACGGCTACTTCCGCGATCTCTGTCGGGTCCATCAGGTCGGGGTTATCGGCGCGGCCTCGGCTGTCATAGGCTTCGCGCATGCCTTCCGTATCGACCCCGCCAGGACAGATGCAAGTGACCGCGATGCCGTGCTCGTGCACTTCAGCAGCCACGCTTTCGGTTAGGTTGATCAGCCCCGCCTTGGTTGCACGGTAGGCGCTACGGCGGTGGCTGCCCTTGCGCCCGCCGATGCTGGAGATGTTGATGATGCGACCCTCGCCCTGTTCGATCATGGCCGGCAACACAGCACGGGTGAGCAGAGCCGGAGCGATTAGGTTGACGTCGACCACGGCGCGCCAAAGGGCCGGGTCAAAGTCGATCAGCAGTGTCGGCGAATGAATAATGGCAGCATTATTGACGAGAATGTCGAGGCGCCCGAAACGTTCGAGCGTAGCCTCGGCAAGTGCCGCGATCGCTGCCTCGTCAGCTAGGTCCATGACCACGGGAAGCGCCTCGCGACCCTCGCGCTCGATGTTGTGGGCGAGCGTGGCCAACGCGTCACCTGAGCGCGCGGCGATCACCAGATGCGCCCCTTCCGCGGCATAAGGCTAGCGCAATGGCTCGCCCGATCCCGCGCGAGGCGCCGGTTACCAGGGCGATACTGTCGAGCAGTTTCATAGGCGTCAGCTCCAAGTCACGCCATTAGGCACAGCGGGCACATCAACAGCCACGTCGCCCGCCAAGCTCAAAGTCAGACGGCCGCTCGTCGGGCGTCTGGCTAGCGTCTGATAGAATCGACTGCTTTTTAAGTTAGAGCCTTAGTTCTTTGTCTTGTCTACCAGCGCGTTCTCGGCGATCCAGGGCATCATGGCGCGGAGCTTTTCGCCTACTTCCTCGATCTGGTGTTCGCCGGAGCGCCGGCGCAACGCCTTGAAGCTCGGCTGGTTGGCGCTGCATTCGAGCATCCAGTCGCGCGTGAAGCGCCCTGATTGGATGTCCGTCAGCACGCGCTTCATCTCGGCTCGCACATGCTCGTCGATGATGCGCGGGCCGCTGACATAGTCGCCGAACTCAGCCGTGTTTGAGATCGAGTAGCGCATGTTGGCGATGCCGCCCTCATAGATCAGGTCGACGATCAGCTTGACCTCGTGCAGGCATTCGAAATAGGCCATCTCGGGCGCGTAGCCCGCCTCGACTAGGGTCTCGAAGCCGGCGGTGATCAGTGAGGTCAGACCGCCGCACAGCACAACCTGTTCGCCGAACAGGTCGGTCTCGCACTCTTCCTGGAACGTTGTCTCGATGACGCCGGCGCGGCCGCCGCCGATGGCCGAAGCGTAGGATAGCGCGATCTCGAGCGCATTACCGGAAGAATCTTGGTCTACAGCGACTAGGCTCGGTACACCACCGCCGCGCACATATTCCGAACGCACCGTGTGGCCCGGACCCTTGGGCGCGATCATGAAAATATCGAGATCCTCGCGCGGCTCAATCAGCTTGAAGTGGATATTGAGGCCATGGGCGAAGGCCAGCGCCGCCCCCTGCTTCATATTGCCGTGCAACTCGTCGCGATAGATCTGGGCCTGCAGCTCGTCGGGTGTGGCCATCATCATTACGTCGGCCCAGGCGGCCGCTTCCGGAACGCTCATCACCTTGAAGCCGGCGGCCTCCGCCTTGGCGGCTGACGCCGAGCCGGGACGCAGCGCGATGGTCACATCCTCGACGCCGGAATCGCGCATGTTGGCGGCATGGGCGTGGCCCTGGCTGCCGTAGCCGATGACCACCACCTTCAGCGACTTGATCAAATTCACATCTGCATCGCGATCGTAATAGACACGCATTGTCGTCTTCCCTTCGACTGCTGATGGCACATCGGGCAAGGTCCGGTGCCGGTTTGGGTAACGTTAGATGAGGCCGCTGGGGCCGCGCGCGATGGCGGCCGCGCCTGTTCGCGAGACCTCGGTAAGCCCGAGCGGCTTCATCAGAGCGATGAAGGCATCGATCTTGTCGGTCGAGCCGGTGATCTCGAACACGAAGGACTCGGTGGTGCTATCGACCACGCGGGCCCGAAAAATGTCCGCCGTGCGCAGGCTTTCGACACGGGTCTCGCCGGTGCCCACAACTTTAACCAAGGCTAGCTCGCGCGAGACATGCGGGCCCTCTGCGGTCAGGTCGGTGACGGAGTGGACCGGCACTAAACGGTTGAGCTGCGCCTTGATCTGCTCGATCACCATCGGCGTGCCCGAGGTCACGAGCGTGATGCGCGAGCGGCTCTCCTCTGGATCTACCTCGGCAACGGTCAGGCTCTCGATATTGTAGCCGCGCCCGGAAAACAGGCCGACGACGCGCGCCAGCACGCCGAACTCGTTGTCGACGATGCAGGCAATGCTGTGGGTCTCGACCGTGTCACTCACTGCACTCGGCTCCCTAGGGTGAAAGCGGCGCGCACTGTAGCGATATGTCTTCGATTGTAAAAGGCTTTGCCATGCGTCTAGCCTTGGCGTGACCAACGATTCGTGGAAGGCTATACCTAATACCATGATCAAACCTCTCATTGTAACACTTGCCTTGTTCATGTTCGCATCTGTCGCAGCGGGGCAGGCTGAGGAGGCGTCGCTAAGTCCGGCGGAGATGCTGGCTCAGGCACGCAACATGACCACTCTGCAACTATTCGAGAGCGGCGATACCGTGGCCACGCTGGTGGCGGCGCGTGAAGCCGTACAGGCCAATGTCGCGCAACTCGGTGACGGGCACGAGCAGACCGCGACCGCGCGTTTCAATTTGGCGATCGTGCTCTCGCTCACCACCGCTTACGAGGAGGCGGAGCAGCTGCACAAACAGGCGCTCGCTGCGCGGCGGGCGCTGCCCGGCGGAGAGGAGGCGGTGGCCGACAGCCTGCTCGCCCTCGGCCAGATGAACCGTAACCGCGGCCATTACGCGGATGCTGAAGCGCAGATGCTTGAGGCGTTGGACCTGCGCATGGGGTTGCACGCGCCCAAGACGTTTCCCGTCGCCCAGGTGCATGATGAGCTGTCACGACTCTATCGCGTGCAGGACCGCTTTACCGAGGCTGAAGAGCATGGGCTCGTCGCCCTGCGTACGTTCGAGGTCAACCTCGGTCCAAGCCATCCGCTGGTGGCCGACCGGTTGCGTGAGTTGGCTCTGATTCACCACAATGTCCGTGCTTACGACAAGGCCGAGTCCTATTATTTGCGCGCCTACTACATTGTGGAGGCCGCCTACGGGCCGGAAGCGGTGCTGACTGGGCGGGCGCTCGGTAATCTCGCTGCACTCTATCGTGATAAGCAGGATATTGAGCGCGCTCGGACCTATTACGAGCGCAGCTTGACCGCCAAGCGTGCGGCGCTCGGCGGAACCCATCCCGAAGTCGGCGTGGCCTTGCGCGATCTTGGTCGCCTCGAGCTTGAGGCCGGCGATCGGGCCACAGCGGAAGACCTGCTTAACCAGGCGGTGACGCTGCTCGAAACAGCTCTCGGGCCGGATAGTCAGGCGGTAGCTGGCACGCTCGGCAGGTTGGCCGAGCTCTATATTGCCGACTCCCGCTTTGCCGAGGCGGCCAGCTTGCAGGCGCGCGCCGCGATGATTCTCGAAGATGCGCTCGGGGCTCAGCATGCTGATGTCGCCACAGCGCTCTCGAACCTCGCTGTCGCGCGCCAGGGCGAAGGCAAGCGCGGGGAGGCGCGTGATCTCTATGCCAGGGCGCTGGCTATCCGTGTGGCGGTGCTGGCGCCGGATCATCCGTTGATTGCCGTGGCACGTGATGCGCTGGCGGCAGTTGACGCAGCGGAGGAGGGAGACTGATGAAGCTTTGCATGTATCCTGTGTCCACCACTTCGCGGCCGACCGAGCTGTTCATGGCCGACAACGGGATCGAGGCGGAGCACGTCGGCTTCGATCTGATGGCCGCTTAGCACATGGGCCAGACCTTTGGCGACGTCAAACCCAATGATCTGATAGCAGTGCTAGAGAATGGCGGCTTCTGGCTGACGGAGTATTCGGCTATCCTTAAAGATCTTGCCGACAAGGTCGATTCGCCAACCTATCCCAATGTCAGTCGCTGGGTCGCAATATGGAAAACTGGCCGCCAGGGGCTGGGCAAACGAAATCTTTTACGGCTATGTTGGCTCGCTATCCGAGGAGCCGCATACCGCGCGTTAGAGTGGCTTCGGTGCGACCACGCTAAGCTCGGCAAGAGTCGCGCAGATGCGCTCCCACACCGCCTCGTCGACAGGAATTCCACTCGCCACGCGTTCGGCCCTGTTGGCGGCCTCGAAATCGCCGGGCATCTGCACCGCCGGGGCACCGTCGGCAACCGGGCTGTCACGTAAGTAGTTGGCGAACTGGAGCAGTGTCTTGCTGTACTCAACTTCGTCCATAAAGGCTCGCGGGTTAATAGCAATATGGAAGGTGCCGTTGTTGAGACGCTCGGGATCGTGATTGAGTGCGGTGCCGGAGCCGCCGAGTAGGCCGGCGAAGAGATCGACCATGACGGCGAGGCCAAAGCCCTTGTGCCCGAACAGGACGCCGCCGAGCGGCAGTACTGCACCGCCATCGCGCAGAAAGGTTTCCGGATCGCCGCTGGGCTCGCCGCTCGGACTAATTAGCGTGCCGTCCGGCAGTTGCGCCTCGCGGTCGCGCGCTTGGCGCACCTTGTTCACCGCCACCTGCGAGGTCGAGACGTCGAGCAGTACCGGGTGGCCGCCGGCGTTGGGAAAGGCGGCGGCGATGGGGTTGGCGCCCATGCGCCGGCTGATGCCGCCAAAGGGAGCGATCTGCACTCCGCGGCCCTGACCGTTGCAGAAGGTCACGCCGACGAGACCGGCTTGAGCCGCCAGCTCAGGATAGGCGCCAACTCGCCCGACGTGCTCCTGATGGCGCACGGCGACCGCGGCGATGTGGCCGTGGCGCGCCTTTTTGATCGCCATCTCCATGCCGCGCGCCGCCGCTACATGGCCGAGGATGTTGCCGCCTTCGAGCACCGCGGTGGCCGCTGTCTCCTGCTTCACGGACAGCGTGGCGTCCGGTACGATCAGGCCATTGCGCACACGCTCCACGTAGACGGGAATGTGGCGTACCCCGTGGCTGTCATGACCGACCAGGTTGGCTTCGACCATCAGCCGCGCGATCACCCCGGCATCGTTCGGCGCAAAGCCCACGGCCTCGAACGTGGCGGCGCACATGGCACGCAGGGCGTCGGCAGTGAAACGGGGCATCTGGCACTCCTGGAAGCACGCGGAAGGGAGTCCTGGTGTATGCCACACCTCAGGTCCGTAGCAAGATGTCGCTGCTCATCTGCGGCGGTTGAGGGTCAGGTTGGTCTCGCATTCGCGCTCTGTGCCGCGGGCGATCGAGAAGCTCGCTTCAGGTCTTTCTGTCAAGCCCATATGCGTTTGCGATCGACCCCATCCAGTTTCACATTAAGAGACATCCCGAACAACGGCCGATCTCCCAAGTTTAGTCGCCGTTTAGGATGGTCTCAATCCATGATGGCTTGGTTGACCAGGTTGCGCAGTATCATGCGGTAATGGCCGCGCTGCTTTACGCTTTGCATCATATAGACGACTATCATTTCCTTGGTTGGGTCGACCCAGAAATAGGTTCCGGCATAGCCGCCCCAGAAATACTCCCCAACCGAGCCGGGCCAGCGTGAGCGGCCGGCATGGGTGCGGACGGCGAAGCCCAACCCGAAGCCATATCCTGGGCCTGGCAGGTAGACAGTGCCGTCGCGGTTGATATCGCCGAGGTGATCAGCGGTCATGTAGGCGACCGTTTCCGAACCCAAAATCCGGACGCCATCCAGGCTGCCCTCTTCCAGCATCATCTGGCAGAAGCGGGCATAGTCCATCACCGTTGAGACTATGCCGTGGCCGCCGGCCAGCATGGCCGGCGGCGCCGTGATGTCTATCAGCGTGTCACTGAGGGGTTCGGCGACGCGATGGCGCTCGCTTTCGGGAACCCAGAAGCCGCTGTCGCTCATGCCGAGCGGCACTAGCACGCGCTCACGCATATAGGCATCCAATGTCGTGCCGGATACCGCCTCGATGAGTGCGCCAAGCACATCGGTGGAGCGGCCGTAGTCCCAAACTGTGCCCGGCTGGTAAAGCAGAGGCAGCTCAGCCAAGCGCTCGGCGTACTCGGCGATGCTCATGTCGAGCTCGAACTCTGCCATGCCCGCTTGCTTGTAGAGGTTCTTGATTGCGCCTGAGCCGATGAAGGCGTAGGTCAGGCCGGAGGTATGGCGCAAAAGGTCCTGCACCGTGATCGCCCGCGCCGCAGGCTCGAAGTGTGGGCCGACCCGCATCCCCTTGAAGGCCGGCAGATGAACCGATATGGGTTGCGATAGGTAAAGCTTCGCCTCCTCGTGCAGGGTCATGGCGGCGACGCTGACGATGGGCTTGGTCATGGAATAGATGCGGAAGATGGTGTCTTTCCGCATCGCGTCTCCGGTCGCCTTGTCACGATAGCCGAAGGCCTCGTAGTAGGCGATGCCGCCGCGCCGGGCTACCAGCACCACGGCGCCAGGAATCTCATCGGCATCGACGCCCGCTTGTAGCGTTGTACCAATAAGCGCCAGGCGCTCGCTTGACAGGCCGACTGATTCGGGGGTGACAGGCGTTAGGCTCCTGGCGTCGGCGGGAAGGGCCCAGACGAGAGCCAACAGGAACAAAGCTCTTTTCATCTTGATAAACCTCAGCTCCAGGTCTTGCGCGGGGGCGACTTTATTTCGATTTGCACGCTATCTTCGAGCGTTTCGTGGCGATGGGGTACACCGGCCGGATGGATCCAGGAATCGCCCGGTTCGGCAACGAAGCTTTCGCCGTCGATTTCGATGCGCATCCGGCCGCTTACCAGATAGCAGATCGACTCGTGGTCTACATGACTGTGCAGCGGATCGACCAGCCCCTTCTTGCGCTCAAGACGCATCAATAACATATCCTCTCCCACCAGAAGCGGCGCGATGGTGAGACCTGGCGGCTGCTCGGTATCTTCCAGGCTTTGTACACTCTCAGCCAGCACGCCGTCTGCCCGCGTGAAGCGGACCGGGCTCGGCGGTGGGACACGGCTATCGCTCATCGTAACGTCCGCAGGCTCCACGGACTCTCTCCGACCAGAAACGCGGTCAGATTGTCGTGTGGCCACATCACCGGGCTATTAGCCGACGACGTCGGTATCCATCTGGCCACTGATGCGGCGGCGGATGTGTGACCAGGACACACCGATGGCGAGGATTGTCGCTAACACGATGAGGGCGATATAGGTCATGGCCTCGCGGCTTTCGAGATCGAGTAAGTTGTTGTCGATCATCAGCCAGATAAGGACACCGAAAAAGGTCACGGAGAGAGTCACACCGATGGCGCCGATCGAGCGCCAGGTAGCACGCAGGAAGACCATGTAGATGATTAGCAACGCCAAGCCGACCAGAATCTTGAACGGGATGCTGTCACTCTCGCCAGCGGTTGCCCAGTGGTAGTACGAAAAAGCACTTGGGTTGAAGGTGCCAAGCACCAACACCATTGCCACGGCCCACCGGACCGTGAAGCTACTAGCGCTGAATCCCCCTACCGCCATTATTTGGCTCCACTGCCATGCAAATGTTCCGAAGCCTAACGTGCGGGCAGAGCTTTACGCAAGCCGGCCTAAGTTGTCTGATTATTATGTCATCTCTACGTCGTAGCCAGAATCTATCCTGACGTCCGCGCCAGCTTAGCGCGAGAACGTCGAAAAAGGTGAGGAAAACATCTGGCTGCAGGGCCGCCGTCGGTGCTAGCTGGATTCAGTTTTGCGTGATCGGCAGTATTAGATGGTCCAGGTGTAGCCGCGCCTGAGAACAGCGTTCCAGTCGATTGGCTCATCCCCTCGGGTGGCCTCGAGTTGGGCATGGACATCCCTGTCATAGGTCGGGCGTGGATCGCAGTAGAGCACGCCGAGCGCCACAGGAAAGCTCGGGCCCTCCATGGTAGCGAGCAGCATGGCGAGCGAGCGGTTGGTCTGGTCGTGCACTAGCACCTCGTCGTCTCGGCGCCGATATCCTGGAAGACTTCGCCCATCTTTCCCGACCGCCATGACCTCAAGCGTCATGGTGCCCGGGGCGAAACGCAATCCCTTGTCCCGCTTGGCACCGAAGATCAGTGGTTTGCCGTGCTCCACAAGCAATTGCCGTTCAGCCGCGACGTCGCGGGCAGTAAAGTCGGCAAAGACGTCGTCGTTGTAGACGATGCAGTTCTGGTAGATCTCGATGAAGGAGGCGCCACGATGAGCATGTGCCGCGCTCAACACGCCTCCGAGATGCTTGACAGCGGTATCGACCGCGCGGGCGACGAAGCGGGCACCTGAGCCGAGTGCCATGGAGCAGGCCGAAAGCGGCAGCTCGAGCGAGCCCATGGGCGTGGATGGCGAGCACGTGCCGACTCGCGAAGTGGGTGAATACTGCCCCTTGGTCAGGCCATAGATCTCATTGTTGAAAAGCAGGATCTGAAGATCGATGTTACGTCTGAGCACGTGCAGTAAATGGTTGCCGCCAATCGATAGCCCGTCGCCGTCACCGGTAACCACCCAGACATCGAGCTCCGGATTAGCTAGCTTGATGCCGGAGGCGAAAGCGGGCGCTCGGCCATGGATGGTGTGGAAGCCATAGGTCGACATATAATAGGGTAGGCGCGAAGAGCAGCCGATGCCCGAGACGAATACTGTTTTTGCGCGCTCAGCGCCGATATCGGCGAGGGTCTTCTGGATGCCCTTGAGGATGGCGTAGTCGCCACAGCCCGGGCACCATCTGGTCTCCTGGTCGGAGGTAAAATCCGCAGCTTTCAGCTTGGCGGCGGGCGCATCAACGGTCATTGTTGTTCTCCAGCGCCGCATCGATCGCGGCCGCGATCTCGGCCACTTTGAAGGGCTGGCCGTTCACCTTGTTGAGCTCCTTGACGGGCAACAGAAACTCGCTGCGCAGCATGCGGCTGAGCTGTCCGGTATTCATCTCGGGCACTAACACGTGGCGAAAGCGCTTCAGCAAATTCTCGAGGTTGGTCGGGAAGGGGTTGAGGTGCGTGAGGTGAATATGTGCAACGGATTTTCCCGCATCGTTCGCGCCACGCACCGCCTGGTCGATGGCGCCGAAGGTCGAGCCCCAGCCGACCACGGCTAACTCGCCCCCCTCGGAAGGCCCATAGGCCACGCTCTGCGGCGCGATACCGTTGGCGATACCGGTAACCTTGGCGGCACGAATGTTGGTCATGCGTTGATGATTATCCGGATCGTAGGAGATATTACCTGTGCCGAACTCCTTTTCGATTCCGCCGACGCGATGCTCGAGACCCAGCGTGCCGGGAATCGCCCAGGGCCGCGCCAGGGTTTCGGGATCGCGCATAAAAGCCTCGAAGCCTTCCACCTCGGTATGGAAGGTCACTGGGAAGCGTGGCAGGGTATCGATATCGGGGATGCGCCACGGCTCCGCCGCATTGCTGAGATAGCCGTCGGTCAGTAGGATGACCGGCGTCATATAGCGCGTCGCGATGCGCACCGCCTCGATCGCCATGTCGAAGCAATTGGCGGGCGAATAGGCCGCCAGCACCGGCAGCGGCGTATCGCCATTGCGTCCATAGACGGCTTGCATCAAGTCCGATTGCTCAGTCTTGGTCGGCATACCGGTCGAAGGCCCGGCGCGCTGCGAGTTCACCAGTATAAGCGGCAATTCTACCATGACAGCGAGACCCAATGCCTCAGTCTTAAGCGCCACGCCCGGACCCGAGCTCGTGGTCACACCAAGCTTTCCGGCATAGGAGGCACCGATGGCCGAGCAGACGGCGGCGATTTCATCCTCGGCTTGGAAGGTCGTTACACCCTGGCTCTTGAGGCCAGCTAGGATGTGTAGCAGCTGCGAGGCCGGGGTGATGGGGTAGGAGCCCAGCATCATCTTCAACCCAGCCAGGTCGCAGCCGATTGCCAGGCCCCAGGCTAGAGCCTCGCTGCCGCTGACGGCGCGGTAGAGGCCGGGCTCGATATCGGCACGGGGAATGGTGTGGCGCGTGAAGCCGTGCGGCAGCTCTGCCGTCTCGCCCCAGGCATGGCCGGCATTGAGCGCGGCAATGTTCGCTTCGGCAACCTCCTTCTGGCCGGAGAACTTATTGCGCAGCCAATCGATCGTTGGTGCGCGTTTGCGTTCGAATAGCCACATCACCAGGCCGAGCGCCCACATGTTCTTACAGCGCAGGCCTTCTTTCTGGCCGAGGCCGCTTTCTGCCACCGCGTTGAGGGTGGCCTGCGACATGTCGACTTCCATCACATGGTAGGCCTCCAGCGAGTCATCCTCGATGGGGTTTGTTTTGTAACCTGCCTTGCGCAGGTTGCGCTCGGTGAAGGAGCCAGTGTCGACCACCAGCATGCTGCCTTTGGGTAGGTCGGCAAGGTTGGTCTTTAAGGCCGCCGGGTTCATGGCCACCAGCACATCGGGCGTGTCACCTGCGGTGAGCACCTTCTGGGCGGAGAAGTTGATCTGATAGGCGGAGACGCCAAAGGTGGTGCCCGCTGGCGCGCGTATCTCGGCCGGAAAATCCGGGAAGGTCGCAAGGGCGTTACCCTGCACCGCGCTGGCTAACATGAACTGACTGCCGGTAAGTTGCATGCCGTCACCGGAGTCGCCGGCGAATCGGATTACTGCTGACCCCCACGTCTCTTCTGTCGGTACCGGCGAAACGTCGGTGTCTTCGGCGATCGCTGCCATGTCTGTTCCGTGTTCGTGCCCGCGATATGAGCCTACAGCCATACCTAGAGTCGGTGCGGGCAGAATGCAAGCGGATAGCCTTGGATTCGCGTTAATTTCAGCGCTTTTCTACGAGTAATTGCGCCAGCGACGCGCATGCTGTTCACTGCGGGTGCAAATCGACACCGGGGGAAGCCCATGGGGGCGAGTGAAATCCAAGGTGCGGCGGATGCGCTGCTGAGCTCACGCACAACGCATCGGCGCATGGCGGCCTTGCCCAAAGGCTTGCAGCCGCGGACGCCGGAGGAGGGCTATGCGGTCCAGGACGCACTCATCGCCGCCCTAGCTCAGCCATCGCCAGGTTGGAAAATTGGTGGCACTAGCGCCCTGGCGCAGGAGATGCTCAAGCTCAGCGGGCCCTTCGCTGGCCACCTGCTCGAGCCCTTGCGACACGATGCGCCGGCCACGCTGTCGGCCGACAGCTTTTTCATGCGCGGCATCGAGGTGGAATTCGCGTTGCGCCTGGGCCGCGATCTGGACGCTGGTGGTGCGCCATGGGACCAGGAGAGTGTGGGCGATGCCGTGGCCGCGGTTCACCCAGCCATCGAGGTGGTCGATTCGCATTTCGACGACTGGCTGACCATCGATACCCCGAGCCTGATCGCTGACAACGGCTGTCACGGCAGCTTGGTGCTAGGTGAAGGTGTCGAGGCCTGGCGCGGTATCGACCTGGCCGAGGTTGGCACCGAGCTCTGGATGAACGGCGAGCGCGTGACCATCGGCTCCGGCGCGGCCGTGATCGGGCACCCGCTGGCAGCTCTCGCCTGGCTGGCCAACCTCTGTGCGCGCCGCGGCGGTCAGCTCAGTGCTGGCCAAATCATATCCACCGGCTCGACCTGCGATGCGCTGGGCTGGGCTGAGGCGACCGACCGCATCGAAGGCTATTTCGGAGATCTTGGTTCGGTCTCCGTCACTTTCAGTTAGGGGCAGCTCATGACCAGCCGTTGGCGAAACCGCCCTGACGGGGCCAACTGGGGCGAGTTCGGTGACGATGACCAGATCGGCCGGCTCAATTTGCTGACGCCGGTCAAGGTGCGCCAGGGTGTTGATGAGGTTCGCGAAGGCATCACCTTTTGCCTCTCGTTGCCGCTCGACTATCCGGGCGGAAGCGTCCTCAACCCGAGGCGCAAGCCGCCGCGCCTTGCCGCCACCGTGCGCGAGGGCCGGGCAAACTACGTCTATCCCCTGAGCCTGGAGAATTCCGAGCATAGCGACGTGATCTGCGACGACACGGTGCTGCTCACCCTGCAGTATTCGACCCAGTTTGATAGCCTCGCCCATGTTGGTGGCATGTTCGACGCGGATGGCGACGGTGCGCCTGAGCCCGTCTTCTACAATGGCTGGCGTGGCGGCGAGCATATCCTGGCGCCGGCCGACGAGGGTATGATCGAAGGCGTGGCGGCCGAGCGTCTTGGCATCGAGAACATGGCTGCGCGCGGCGTACAGGGCCGCGCCGTAATAATCGATCTTGAGAAGCATGTCGGACGCGCCCGCGAATGGATCGGCCATGCGCGTCTGATGGCGATTCTCGAGGAAGACGGCGTCGAGATCGAGAGCGGCGATATGGTTTGCCTTTATACGGGCTTCGCCGACATGCTGCTGGAGATGGGTGGTGAGCCTGACGAGCGTGTGCACCAGAGCTGCGCGGTGCTCGACGGTCGCGACCCGGCGCTGCTGCAATGGGTCAGTGACAGCGGCATTGCTGTGCTCATCGCCGATAACTACGCCGTTGAAGGTCATCCTGCGAAGCCCCCGGCCGAGCCCGGCGTTCATGCATCATTGCCGCTGCACGAGCACTGCCTGTTCAAGCTCGGCCTGCATCTCGGCGAACTTTTCCACCTCGGCCCACTTGCTCACTGGCTGCGCGAGCATGGCCGCACCCGCTTTTTGCTCACTGCCTCGCCGCTGCGCCTGCCAGGTGCCGTGGGTTCTCCTGTGCCGGCGGTGGCAACGGTTTAGGCCTTATTTCAGAAAGGCGCTGGTGTAGGTGGCAATATCAAAGTAGTCGCGTCAGACACCGATCTTGCTACCGCGTATCTTGAAGACGTCGACGCAGGGAAGATCGACGCTTGTCACCGATGCGCGTGATGTCGGCGCGCTCGGCAATGACCGGGTGGCCGTCGGCGACGAGATTGATCACGGTCCATCAAAATATGATCCATGATAGTGATCGATAGTGTCACGCCAGCTTGATCATCAATTTTCCCAAATTGTCACCGCTGAATAAGCGCAGCAGGGTCTCGGGAAATTTTTCGATACCGCCTTCGACGATATCTTCGCGGCATGTAAGGCGGCCCGCGGCGCGCCAGGCGGCCATGTCCTTAAGCATGGCGGGCCACTTGTCGCGGTAGTCGAAATATATGAAGCCTTGGATGCGCAGGCGTCGCGGCACGGCAAAAATGACGTTACGCAGCGCATCGAGCGGGCCGGTGGCGTTGTATTGCGAGATGGCGCCACACAGCACTAGGCGGCCGAACTCCCTCATATGCGCGAGCGTCGCGTCGAGCATCTCACCGCCGACATTGTCGAAGAACACGTCGATGCCGTCTGGGCAGGCGCGCTTAAGCCCCTCATGCAGAGCCTCGTCCTTGTAGTCGATGGCAGCATCGAAGCCAAGTTCGTCCGTGAGGTAGTGACATTTCTCAGGTCCGCCGGCAACGCCCACCACTCGGCAGTCCTGGATACGCGCAATCTGTCCTACATGGGCACCGACCGAGCCTGCCGCACCAGAAACTAGAACCGTCTCGCCAGCTTTGGGTTGGCCCACCTCCATCAGCCCACAATAGGCCGTGAGCCCAGCAATGCCTAGCGTGTTAAGCCAGAGTGGATCGGGGCCAAGATCGCGGTCGGCCTTCATCAGGTCGCCACCGTCGCTGATGGCATATTCCTGTACGCCGCCGATACCCGCGACGAGATCGCCGGCGGTAAAGTTCGGGTTCTTAGACTCCACCACCTCGCCCACGGTGAGCGCGCGCATCACGTCGCCGAGCTTGAGCGGTGGCACATAAGAAGGGCGGTCATTCATCCAGCCGCGCATGGCGGGATCGACCGACATGTAGGTATTTCTTACCAGAACCTCGCCGTGGCTTGGCTCGCCCACAGGCTCCTCCGCATGCTGCCAGTCGCCGGGCTTCGGCAGGCCTTGCGGGCGTGCGGCAAGAAGGATCTGATGATTAATCGGCTGGTTCATGTGTGTCTCCTCACCAAATGAGTGCCGGGATGGCGCAGTCGGGCATAACACCACGCTCGGCGCAGAGGCTCTCGATGCGTTCGGGTGGCGCCAGCTCGCCCCAGGCGACGCCGAGGGGCTCGGCCAGGATGCCGCCGAGCACCAGCACGGTCTCGAGGTCGAAGGCCGCGGCGCCGGAAATATCAGTTTCGAGACTGTCGCCGATGGCCATTACGCGCTCGCGCGGAGTGCCGTCAAGCAGAGCGAAGCATGCGACGTAAACGGCGGCGTGGGGCTTGCCAAAATAGTGCACGGGCCCACCCAGTGCCGCATAGGAGTCAGCGAGCGCGCCTGCGCATAGTACCCGCTGTCCCGAATGGCGCACAACCACGCGGTCCGGGTTGGTGCAGACCATGGGCAGTGCGCGTGCCGCCGCATCGGACAGGACCAGCTGATACTTATCGAGCGTATCATCATCATCTTCTATGCCGATATTGAGCAGAAAGTCCGCTTCGTTTAAGGGCACGGCCCGATAGTCCAGACCGTCGAGCAGATTGGCATCGCGGGCGGGGCCGAGATAGTGATAGCGGCGTCCAAAATTGGCAAACTCGCCCTCGCGCGCTTTCAGAGCCTGGTGGCTAACTTCGCCCGAGGAAACGATACGGTCGTAAAGCTCTTCTCCGATGCCCATGCCGGCGAGCCGCTCCGCCACCATCCATTCGCGCCTCGGTGCGTTGGATAGAAAAATAATGCGCTTGCCGCGGGCACGCAGTTCGGTCAGACATTCGCGGGCGCCGTCGTATGGCGTGGTGCCATCCATCACTACCCCCCAGAGGTCGAGGATAAGGGCGTCGAAGCGGTCGGCGATGTCACGGACACGATGGTGGCTGACGATGCTCATGTACCGGGGGCCTCGAAGACCGGGGGAACATTGACCAGGGGAATCGGCCCGGCGCTGAGAAGACCGTCTCGGATGGTGAGCGGCACCTTGATGAGTGGACGCGGGTCGTCAGCGGTGGTCTCGGCGAACAGGGTCAGGGCGATCTTCGCGGCCGTTGCGACATCGCCGTCCATGGCGCCGATGGCCTCGAAGCTCTCGATCAGCGCATCGAGGCCGCGAATGTCGGACTGCAAGGTGACTAGGGGCCGCAGCGCGCCGTCGAGTGTCAGAGTTCCGGCCGCCTCGATCTCCAGCGCGCCCCAGTAGAGCACCAGCCGATGGGCTTCGATGGTGCCGCCGGCATCGCGCCAATGGGCGGCGGAGGCGCCGTCAAGTCGCTCCGGCACGGGCCCGGCCAGGGTCGTATCGGCGCTCAGCAGCCGGATCTCCCGCCCCAACGCACCGCCGCCTCCTTCCGGCAGCAGGATGGTGTCGGCGATCATCACTGTGTCCAGCGTGCCGGGTGTTGTTGGCGTGCGGACGTGGGCCTGCAGGGCGGCGACCAGAACGCTGGCAATCGTGCCTTCGAAGCCGATTTTCAGATTGCGGATATCGGCCGATAGTTGGCCCGGTTGGTAGCGGGAATTGAGTGTCAGGCTGACGCGGGCAGACTCCGCGTCCGCGTCCAGGACTAGCTGCTGCGACGCTTGCGGCGACAGTGTGATGCGATGCGGCCCTTCGAGCACCGCGATATAATGGCGCAAGTCCCATGGCTGGACATGGATATGCATCAGCTCGCTCTGCCATTGCCAGGGCAGGGATGCCTGCGGCCGTGCTAGGACGGGTGCCTTGAACTCGGTGCTGAGACGATAGGGGTAGCCGAAGGTGCGCTTCTCGTCGAACGCCGTGACCCAGCCGTCTTCTTGCCAATCGGCCACTGTGGCATTGACCTTGCTCTCGGCGCGGCTCGCCAGATGAAACCAATAGCCCGTATAGCCGATGGCCCCGAGCGCGAGCAAAGCGTAGACGCCGATTAGGAACCTGGGCATGGGCTTCGTGCGTTCAGGCAACCTTGCCGTGACAGTGCTTATATTTCTTGCCGGAGCCGCAGGGGCAGGGTTCGTTGCGTCCGACCTTGCCCCAGCCTGCGGGATCGCGCGGGTTGCGGGCGAGCGCGGCACTGTGCCGCCTTGCCGGTGTGCCGTCTCTGCCGGCTGCGGCCTTCGCGAGCTCTCGCTCTGGTAGGGCCGCGTTCGGTGCCGCGAGTGTGGCGGGCTCTGCACGTAACTCGACATGGGAGAGGGTGGCGGTGACCACCTCGCGAAAGTGCGAGAGCATGTTGTCAAACAGCTCGAAGGCCTCGCGCTTGTACTCGTTGAGCGGATCGCGCTGCGCGTACGCGCGCAGGCCGATGCCCTGGCGCAGATGATCAAGCGATAGCAGATGGTCCTTCCATTGCTGGTCCAGCAATTGCAGCATCAGGCTCTTCTCGGCCTGGCGCATCAGGTCGGGGCCGAAGCGCGTCGCTTTCTCTGCCATGCGCCGCTCCACATAGTCGAGAATCCGGGTACGGATCTCCTCGTCCGCTATGCCTTCCTCCTTGGCCCAGGCCTCGATCGGCAGGTCCAACCCGAACAGGCGCATCACTTCGTCGTGCAGGCCCTTGGTGTCCCAGGCCTCGGCGTAAGCCTTTTCGGGAATGAAGCGCGGTACCATGTCCTCGACCACCTGCTCGCGCATCTCGGTGACCGCGTCGGCAACGCTGTTGGACGCCATCAAATCAATGCGTTCGGCATAGATCACTTTGCGCTGGTCGTTCATCACGTCGTCGAAGCGCAGCAGGTTCTTGCGGATGTCGAAGTTGTGTGCCTCGACCTTTTGTTGCGCCTTTTCCAACGCCTTGTTGATCCACGGATGGATGATCGCTTCGCCGTCTTTGAGGCCGAGCTTGCGTAGCATCAGGTCCATGCGCTCTGAGCCGAAAATGCGCATCAGGTCATCTTCGAGCGAAAGGAAGAACTTGGAACCGCCGGGGTCACCCTGGCGGCCGGAGCGGCCGCGTAGCTGGTTGTCGATGCGCCGGCTTTCGTGGCGCTCGGAGCCGATCACGAACAGCCCACCGCCCGAGATGGCAATGTCGTGTCCAGCCTGTACCTCACCTCGGATTCTATCTTCTTCCTCACATTGTTTTTGTTTATCTTCAATATCTTGCAACTCATTCCTAAGACGCATCTCTATGTTGCCGCCGAGCTGAATATCGGTGCCGCGGCCGGCCATGTTGGTGGCGATGGTGACGGCGCCCGGCGAGCCGGCCTGGGCGATGATGAAGGCTTCTTGTTCGTGGTAGCGCGCGTTAAGCACCTGATGCGGGATCTTGCGCTTCTTCAGCATTGCCGCAAGCTCTTCAGACTTGGCGATACTGGTCGTACCGACGAGCACCGGCTGCTCGCGCTCTCGGCAGTCCTCGATCTGCGTCACGATGGCATCAAATTTCTCGCGCACGGTGCGATAGATCTCGTCGTCGTGGTCCTTGCGGATCATCGGCATGTGGGTCGGCACCTCGACCACGGACAGGCTGTAGATCTCGCCGAACTCGGCCGCCTCAGTGGCGGCGGTACCGGTCATGCCGGCAAGCTTGGGATAGAGGCGGAAATAGTTCTGGAAAGTGATCGAGGCGAGGGTCTGATTTTCGTTCTCGATATTGACGCCTTCCTTGGCCTCGATGGCCTGATGCTGGCCGTCCGAATAGCGCCGACCCTCCATCATGCGCCCGGTGAACTCATCGATGATGACAACCTTGTCGTCTTTGACGATGTACTCGGTGTCGCGCGTAAAGACTTTGTGCGCTCTAAGCGCCTGATTGACGTGATGGACTAGGCTGACATTCTGGTAGTCGTAGAGACCTGGGCTGGCGAGCATGCCGGTATCGCCCAAAAGACGTTCCATGCTCTCAACGCCGCTCTCGGTCAGCGTGACCTGCTTGGTCTTCTCGTCGTGCTCGTAGTCGCTTTCGGCAAGCTTCGGTATCAGCCGGTCGATTTTCTGGTAAAGCTCGGAATTGTCTTCGGTCGGCCCGGAGATAATCAGCGGCGTGCGCGCCTCGTCCACCAGGATCGAGTCAACCTCATCGACAATGGCGTAGTTGGGCTCACGCTGCACCATTTCAGTGAGCGCGTACTTCATATTGTCACGCAGATAGTCGAAGCCAAATTCGTTGTTGGTACCGTAGGTCACATCGGCGGCATAGGCCTCGCAGCGCTCATCGTTGCTCAGACCGGCGACGATGCAGCCGACCTCAAGGCCGAGAAACTTGTAGATCGTGCCCATCCAGTCGGCATCACGGGCAGCGAGATAGTCGTTGACCGTGATGACGTGGACGCCTTTGCTGGCAAGCGCGTTGAGATAGACGGCAAGGGTCGCGACCAGGGTTTTGCCTTCACCGGTCTTCATCTCGGATATCTTGCCGTCATGTAGCACCATGCCACCGATCAGCTGCACATCGTAGTGGCGCTGGCCGAGCGCGCGCTTGGCGGCCTCACGCACCGTGGCAAAGGCTTCGTTTTGCAGATCGTTGAGGCTGTCACCGTTGGCAATACGCTCGCGGAAGGCATCAGTGCGTCCGCGCAGGTCGTCGTCAGACAATGCCTCCATCTCCGGCTCCAGAGCATTGATCGCCTCGACCCTCTGGCTATAGGCCTTGACCAGGCGATCGTTGGGCGTGCCCAGAATGGAACGGGCAAGAGCGGTAAGCATGCGGGACCTCTGCGCACCGGGATGGGCACTCCGCATCAGATAAGCCTCGCTTGATACGCTGTCAACGCAAGCAGAGGCCCGTATACTGGTGCCGGCTCGATCCTAAGGAGGTTCCGATGAGCGATAGCGTGCCGGCGATGATCACCCAGCCGCGCTTGATGATGGTCGGCGGTGGCGCCTGTGGCGAGGCGGCCGCGTCCATGGCGCGGATAGGGGTGTCGCGGCCTTTGATCGTCACGGATGCTTTCATCCATGATAGCGGCATGCTGGCACGCCTGACCGATGGCCTGGACGACGCGGAGATCGCCTATGAGGTGTTCGCCGACACCGTGCCCGATCCAACAACCGAGGTGGTTGATACGGGAGCCGATGTGCTGCGTGCCGGTAACTTCGACAGCATGATCGCGATCGGCGGCGGCAGCCCCATCGATACCGCCAAAGCCATGGGAGTGCTCGCCACCCACGGTGGCCAGATGCACGATTACAAAGTCCCGGCCCAAGTCGATTCAAGCGACTATCCGATCGTCGCCATTCCCACCACCGCCGGCACCGGCTCTGAGGTGACGCGCTTTACCGTCATCACCAATACCGAAACCGACGAGAAAATGCTCTGCATGGGTCTCGGCTATGTGCCCGTCTGTGCGTTGATCGACTACACCCTGAGCATGACCATGCCGTTACGTTTGACGGCCGACACGGGCATCGACACGCTGACCCACGCCATCGAGGCATATGTGAGCAAAAAGCAAAATCCTTTTGCCGATTCCATGGCTCTATCTTGCATGCGTCTGGTGGCGGGCAGCATCCGCACCGCATGCGCCACGCCAGACGATGCCGCGGCGCGCGAAGCCATGATGCTAGCGGCGACCCAGGGCGGGCTCGCCTTCTCCAATGCCAGTGTCTGCCTGGTGCATGGCATGAGCCGGCCCATCGGCGCGCACTTCCACGTGCCGCATGGGCTGTCGAATGCCATGCTACTACCGGCGGTAACCGCCTTCTCGGCGCCGCAAGCAGTCGACCGCTATGCCGATTGCGCCCGCGCCATGAGTGTGGCCGATGCCGAGGTGGGTGATCAGGCCGCCGTCGCCATGCTGGTAGAGGAGCTGCGGGCGCTCAATGCCGAACTCGAGGTGCCGAGTCCCGAAGCCTACGGCATCGACGCCGACAAGTATCGTGAGCTGACGCCAACCATGGCCAAACAGGCTCTCGCGTCTGGCTCGCCCGGCAATAATCCGCGTGTTCCTAGCGCCGAGGAGATCGTCTCGCTTTACGAGGAGGTCTGGGCCTGACTGCCGCGGATTTTGGCGTTGTCGGGCTTGGTGTGATGGGGCGCAATCTGGCGCTCAACATCGCCGAGCATGGCTTGCGGCCCGTCGTCTACGATCGTGACCCGGAAGTTGCGGCCGCCGTGCCGGACCAAGACGTTGCCACACTGGGTGCGCTTGCTAAGGCCTTGGCGCGCCCGCGGCGAATCTTGCTCATGGTTAAGGCGGGACAGCCCGTGGACGACGTGATTGATTCCTTGCGCGCCCACCTCGAACCAGGCGATGTGATTATCGACGGCGGTAACACACACTGGATGGATACGGCGCGCCGCGCCGAGGCCTTGGCGGATGACGGCATCATGTTGCTCGGCGCGGGCATCTCGGGCGGTGAAGAGGGCGCGCGGCATGGCCCGGCTATCATGGTCGGCGGCGACGAGAGAGCGTGGCAGATTGTGGCGCCGGTGCTGCGCGCTATCGCAGCGGATGTGGGTGGCGAGCCCTGCTGTTGCCGCTTCGGTCCCGGCGGTGTCGGGCACTTCGTCAAAATAGTCCATAACGGTATCGAATATGCTGTTATGCAGGCTATCGCCGAGACCTGGATCATGCTGCGCGACCTCGCCGGTCTTGAGGCGGCGGAGGCTTCGGCTGTTTTTGCGCGCTGGAATGACGGGCTGCTCGGCTCCTATCTCATGGAGATAACGGCTGATATTTTGGCTACGCCCGATACCTTGGCGGACGGTGCCCTGATAGACAAGGTCGACAATGTTGCCGGCCATAAGGACACCGGCCGCTGGACGGGCGAGGCGGCAATGGCGCTCGGCGTAGCGACGCCGGTCTTGTTGGCAGGTTTTTTCGCCCGTGGCATTTCGGCCGACATCTCTGTCCGCGCCGCCGCGCATCATTCGGCGGCGGGCGCTGCGGATGTAGCGCTCGACGATTTGCAGGCTGCGCTTGGGGGCAACGGTGATCATGGCCTACAGCGAAGGCTTCCGTTTGCTACAGGTGGCATGGCGGGCCTACGACTGGGGGCTCGAGCTCGCGACGGTCGTCCGCGTCTGGCGCGGTGGCTGCATCCTGCGGGCACGTCTGCTCGAGCCCATTGCCGAGGCATACGAGGCATCGCCAGACTTGTCGTTCCTCGCTGTCGCTATGGCGCGCGCTATCGCCGCAGCCGAGAGCGGTTGGCGGCAAACGGTGACGCTGGCCGTAGGCCAGGGCGTTTCCCTGCCCACCATGTCGGCCGCCTTGGCCGCCTATGATGCTCTGCGGGCGCCGTCGCTGTGGACCAGTTTGGTGCAAGCGCAACGCGACCGCTTCGGCGCCCACGGTTATCGCCGCCGGGACAGGGAGGGTGATTTTCATAGTGCTTGGACAGGCGATGACTGAGCCGACGGTGGTGGTGATCATGGGTGTCGCGGGTTGCGGTAAAACCACCATCGGCGAGCGCCTTGCCAAAGTTCTGAACGCGGCCTTCGAGGAAGGCGATGCCTACCACGACGCAAACAGTGTAGAGAAGATGCGCGCTGGCACCCCGCTCACCGGTGCCGATCGCGCTCCCTGGCTCGCCCGCCTTGCGGATGCTATGGACGGCTGGCTGGCCGAGGGCCGACGCACTGTGCTTGCTTGCTCGGCGCTGAAGGCTGTCTATCGTGAGGCGCTGATTGGCGAGCGTGAGGGTGTCGCCCTGGTCCATCTCACCGGCGATGAAGCACTGATTTACGCCCGCCTCGCGGTGCGGCACAACCACTACATGCCGTCAACCCTGCTCACTAGCCAATTGGCGACCCTGGAGCCGCCCATGGATTGCATCACAGCTGAAATAGATGGGGCACCGGACGAGATGGTGGCGGAAATCCGAAGTCAACTTCAGCTGCCGTTCGCCGCAAAATCGATTTCCCCTGTGTCTCGCGACGAGTGAACGACATGGATAATTCTGGCTATTTTATCTTCGTACCCAGAGAAGGTCAGATATCACAGATAGAGCAATATCCGCATCGTTTCTTGCGGCCTCAGTCAGTCCAATGCTTGTGCGCGCAAGCGCCTCATCCCCTGTTCGGCAATTTTTCCAATCACCCAATCCGACTTGAGTTTCAGAGCGCAGGGCCTCCGGTCGTGCGTTGTGCTCTCGTTCTTGATCGTTAGGCAAGCGAAGGTCGGCGCGGATGCTTTCGCTGGCGCTACTGTAGAGATCGTTGGCACTCTGGCCAGCCACAAATTTTTCGAGATACTTGCCGAGGTTATAGCTAGAGGGCATGGTCACGCTCTATGCTTGCCTGTGAAACTATTATTTTTTGATCGTATGGGTTTTCAGCGCTAGATTTAATATGACTTCGGTAGATCCAGCGCCTGTTCGGCGATGTAGCAGAGCACGAGCTGTTCGCTGACGGGGGCGAGTCGGCTGATCCAGATCTCACGCAGTAGGCGCTCGACGTGGAACTCGGCGGCATAGCCATAGCCGCCGTGGGTCATCACAGCACGTTCGCAGGCATGATGGCCGGCGCGGGCGGCGAGCAGTTTGGCGGCGTTGGCCTCGAGGCCGCAAGGTTTGCGGCTGTCGTAGAGTTCGGCCGCCTTAAAGGTCATCAAATCGGCCGCCTCCAACTCGGCCCAGCATTCGGCGAGCGGATGCTGGATGGCTTGGTTCTGGCCGATAGGACGGCCGAAGACAACGCGCTCGCGGGCGTATCTTGCGGCCCGAGAAAGCGCCGAGCGACCGATGCCGACTGCCTCGGCCGCCACCAAAATGCGCTCGGGATTTAGACTATGGAGAAGATAACGAAAGCCCATGCCTTCCTCGCCGATGCGATCTTCGTCAGGTACCTTGAGGCCGTCGATAAGGAGCTCGTTCGAATCCACGGCATGTCGACCCATCTTGTCGATGCGACGCACGTCCACCGCGTCACGGTCGAGATCCGTGTAGAACAGGCTCAAGCCCTCGACGGGCTTTTCGCATTCCTCGATTGGCGTGGTGCGGGCGAGAATGAGCACCTTGTTGGCTACCTGTGCTGTTGAGGTCCAGACCTTGCGGCCGTCGATGCGGTAGCCGTTGCCGTCGCGCTTGGCGCGGGTGACGATGCGGGTCGTGTCGAGCCCGGCATCAGGCTCGGTGACCGCGAAGCAGGCGCGCTCGCGGCCTTTAATTAAGGGGGGCAAAAAGCGTTCTTTCTGCTCGTCAGTGCCGAAGACGACGATCGGATTGGGGCCGAAGATGTTCATGTGTACGGCCGAGCAGCCCGACATCGCAGCGCCCGAGGCGGCGATCGTAGCCATCATCAGGGCCGCTTCGGTGACGCCCAGGCCGCTGCCGCCATAGGCTTCAGGCATGGCGATACCGAGCCAGCCATCCGCTGCTAGTGCCGCGCAGAAATCGTGTGGGAAGGCGGCTTCGCGCTCGCAGCTGAGCCAATAGGCATCATCGAAATCGCTGCATATGCGGGCGACGGTATTGACGATTTGGTCCTGCTCTTCGGTGCGGCTGAAAGTCACGCGTCCCTCCTCTTCTCTCACAATCGCGAGAATACCACCCATAGGCTCGGCCAATAGGAGCTTCGATGCTATACTCGCCCCGGCTTTCGTGGGGAAGTTGCATATAGAGACGACGCGAGGATATGTGCGATGCATATTGGTTCCATTTCGTCACGCCTTGGCGCTCTTGCTGTCATTGGATTTCTAATGGCGTCTCAGGGGCAAGCTGGTCATCATGACTGGCAGGATGATCTGAGCCCGATCGGTGCCGAAGATTGGAACTACGACCGTGCGGCGCATCTCATCGAGCGGGCGGGTTTTGGTGCCACGCCGGCCGAGATTGAGGCGCTCGCCGCGATGACGCCGGACGAGATCGTGCGCTGGCTAGTGAACTACGAGTCTGTCCCCAACGGTAATCTGCCGGCTTTCGAACATTCCGGTATCTTCGAGCCCGGCCTCGACCCGTTCCCGCCAAGCCGCCCGGCGACGACCGCGCTCGGCCGTGCCAACGGTGAGGCACTCGGGGTACGCGTGAAGCCTGCGGGGAATCGGCGTTTGCAGCCGGTGGTCAACAAGTTTTTCTACTGGCTGCGCGCCAGCATGCTAGAGACCCGCCGTGTCGCCTATTGGTGGGGCGGGCGCATGCTCGCGACCGAGCGACCGCTCGAAGAGAAGATGACGCTCTTCTGGCACGGGCATTTTGCCACCATCGAAAGCAAGGTCCGCGACTATCGCAAGATGCTGCTGCAGAATGAGACCTTGCGCCAGAAAGCCACGGGTAATTTCGGCGAGTTGCTGCTTGCGGTCGCCCAGGATCCGGCCATGCTCGCCTTCCTCGACGCCGGGGTGAACGTTGCCGGGGCCCCGAACGAGAACTTCGCCCGAGAGGTCATGGAAATCTTCAGCATGGGCGTCGGCAATTATTCCGAGACCGATATTCGTGAGGCGGCACGAGCCTTCACGGGCTGGTATTTCGATAATCTCACATTCGTGGTCAACGCCCACCAGCATGACACGGGAGCCAAGACCTTCCTCGGCCAAAGCGGCAATTTCGACGGCGCTGAGGTGGTCCGTATCATTCTCGAGCAACCTGTCACAGCCGAGTACATTTCGGCCAGGCTTTACCGCTTTTTTGTGCGCGAAGACTTATCACCGGCGCTCAATGCCAGGCTGGCCGCGATCCTGCGCGATGCGGACTACGAGCTGAAGCCGCTGCTGCGCGCCATATTTCTGTCGCGCGACTTCTACAGCGCGACGTCTGTCGGCAGCCATATCAAGAGTCCGGTCGAGCTGGTCATCTCGAGCTATCGCAAGCTGGGGTTGCACACCCTCCCGGGCATCCCGGACTTTAACGAGTCCACCGGTGTGCTTGGCCAGGCACTATTTTGGCCGCCGACCGTCGCCGGCTGGGCCGGCGGGCGCAGCTGGGTCACGCCGGGCCTGCTGCTCGAGCGCGGTAATTTTGCCCGGCGTGTGCTGTTCCCGGACATCGATTTCGTGCCGCACGATATCTATGCATCGGATGGCCTGATCCGCGAGGTGCATCGGCGGACTGTGACCGGCGCGGACATCACCACGGCGACCATGCCGCCGGTGGCGGATGCGGGCGGCATGATGGCCGAATCCAACATGATGGCCGACCGGAGCGAGGACTTTAATACCCGCTTTGGCAGCTATCGCGGCTGGCAGATGGCGATTGAGCGGGTCAAGCCCATCCCGCGCGCCGCCGCCGTGCTCGATCTTGCCCGCATGGTGCGCGAGGCTGGGCTGACAACGACCACCGAAGTGGTCAATCATATGCTCATGCGCCTGCTACGCGTGCCGCTCGGTGCGACCGAGCGCAACATGCTTGTTAGCTTCCTCGACCAGGAGCTCGGTACCTCTGATATCGTACGTGCTGAGAGCTATCTCGAGGACGGCTTGCGTATGCTCGTGCACCTAATCATGAGTCAACCAGAATATCAGCTCGGGTAAGAGTGGGAGCCGGATGATGAAGAAGACTAACCCAGGTGTCGGTATCGATCGGCGGACCTTGCTCGGCGCCGGCTTTACCTGTGCCGGCCTCGGCCTGTTCGGCGGGCCGCTTGGGCGCGCGGCCTTGGCCGCAGCGGGCGATACCTCGAACCGTATCCTTGTAGTGCTTGAGCTTTCGGGCGGTAATGATGGCCTTAATACCGTCGTGCCTTACGCGGATGACGCCTATTATCGCCTGCGACCGAGCGTTGCCATTCCGGAAGACAAGGTGCGCAAGATCGACAGCCATTTCGGGTTTAATCCCGGCCTGTCTGGTTTCGAGCGCCTCTATAAGAACGGCAAGATGGCCATCGTGCATGGCTGCGGCTACGCCAATCCGTCCTTCTCGCATTTCACATCCATGGCCTATTGGCACACGGCAGCACCCAATAGCGGCAACGAGCATGGCTGGATGGGGCGGCTAGCCGATACCATGCGGCCAGGCGGAGCCAGCAACTTCATCGTCAATATAGATGCCACCCAGTCATTCGCCGTACAAAGCCGCGACCATGTGCCGGTGGTGTTCGACGATCCAGACAAGTTCGCCCGGCAAGGCTTCAACAGCGAGACGCCGATCTTCCAGCATGTCGCCGAGGCGCCGGACGATCACAATGCGTCACGCCGCTATCTGCTCGACATCGCCCGCGGCGCCCTCGACGCCTCGGCGCTGGTGCGCGAGGCTTGCGACAAGTACGAGACGCCCGTCGACTATGGCCTCGTGCCGGTGGACATGAATAAGATCGCGGCCCTGATCGCCGCTGATATGCCGACGCGGCTCTACTACACCGCCTTCCGCAACAACGCTTTTGATACGCACGTGCACCAGGGCAATTTGCACCGACGCCTGCTGACCTATGCGGCTGACGCCGTGCACGGCTTCATCGCTGACATGGAACGCATCGGCCGCGCCGACGACGTGGTGGTGTTGATGTTCTCGGAATTCGGCCGCCGCGTGCCCGAGAACACTAGTCTCGGCACAGACCATGGCGCGGCGGGCACCATGTTTCTTGCCGGCAAGCCTGTTAAAGGTGGCCACTATGGCGCAGTGCCGAGCTTGACCGCGCTCGACGAAGGCGACAACCTCGACTTCACGACAGATTTCCGACGCGTTTATGCCTCGGTCATCGACGGTTGGCTCGGTGTTGATGCAGCGGCCGTGCTCGGCGAAGAATTTGCCACTTTCGACATGATTGTGTGATGCACGTCACGGTCGGGAAGCTAATTCAACACTATATTTTTTATCACTGAGTTCGACCTCCCTCCCTGACAAGGGCCGCGCCGGTGACCTCCCCACCCGGGCAGCGGCCTCTTTTCTGCCTAATGCGCTTCGTCCCAGTTGGGCCCGGCACCGACGTCCACGGTCAGCGGCACGACAAGCTCACGCGCTGGGAGCGGGGCGGCTTCCATGACGCGCTTGACCACGGCGGCGGTTTCATCGACTTCCGCTTCGGGTACCTCGAAGATCAGCTCGTCGTGCACTTGCAACAGCATCTGCGCGGCAAGATCGGTTTCATCTAATGCTGGCTGCATGCGGATCATGGCGCGCTTGACTATATCGGCGGCGGAGCCCTGCAGGGGCGCATTGATCGCCTGGCGTTCGGCGAAGCCGCGGCGTGCCGGGTTTTGTTCGCCGATGCTGCGCACATGGCAGCGGCGTCCGAAGATGGTCTCGACGTAGCCGTTGGCGCGGGCGAACGCCTTGGTGTCTTCCATATAGTCGCGGATGCCCGGGTAGCGCTCGAAATAGGTCTCGATATAGGCCTTGGCCTCGCCTTGCGGAATGTCGAGCTGGCGCGCCAGCCCGAAAGCGCTGATGCCGTATATGATGCCAAAATTGATTGCCTTGGCGCGTCGGCGCGTGAGCGGATTCATGCCCTCCTGCTCGACACCGAAGACCTGTGCAGCGGTCATGGCGTGGATATCGGCGCCTGCCTGAAAAGCGTTGACCAGTGCATCGATGCCTGCGACATGGGCTAGCAGGCGCAGTTCTATCTGGGAATAGTCGGCGCTCATCAGCACATGCCCGAGCTTGGGCACGAAGGCGCGGCGAATCTTGCGCCCCTCCTCACTGCGCACAGGAATGTTCTGCAAGTTGGGGTCGGTCGAGCTGAGGCGGCCTGTGGCGGCACCGGCCATGGCATATGACGTGTGCACGCGACCTGTCTCGGGATTGATTTGCTTGACCAAGGCATCGGCATAGGTGCTTTTGAGCTTTGCCAGCTGGCGCCAGTCAAGCACGCGGGCAGGCAGGTCGTGACCTTGCGCGGCCAGGTCTTCGAGGATGTCGGCGCCCGTGGCGTACGCACCGGTTTTTGTTTTCTTGCCGCCGGGCAGCTCCATCTCGCCAAATAGCACCTCGCCAAGCTGTTTCGGCGAGGCGATGGTGAAGGGATGGCCGGCAAGGCCTTGGATTTCCACCTCCAAGGTCCTCATACGGGCGGCAAAATCTGCCGACAGGCGCGCAAGTTCAGTCCGGTCGACCAAAATCCCGCGCCTCTCCATCGCTACCAGGACCGGCGCTAGTGGCCGCTCCATGGTCTCGTACACGCTCACCATGTTCTCAGCAACCAAACGGGGTTTCAGCACACGATCGAGGCGCAAGGTGATGTCGGCATCTTCGGCAGCATACTCGCAGGCGTCGGCCACGGGTACCTTGTCAAAAGTAATTTGGGACTTTCCTGTGCCGATCAGCGTTTTGATTTTGATCGGGTCGTGGTCGAGATGTAGCCTCGACAGCTCATCCATGCCGTGACCGTGGCTGCCAGCATCGAGCACAAAGGATATCAGCATGGTATCGTCCATAGGTGCGATAGCAATGCCGTAGGACTTTTGCGCTAACAGTAGCATGTCGTATTTGAGGTTCTGCCCGACCTTCATGACAGCTGGGTCTTCGAGCAGCAACTTGAGCACCTGGAGTGCGTCGGCGAGTGGAATCTGCTCCGGCACTTCTCCCATCAGGTCGCCATCGGCTGGACGGTGACCAAGAGGGATATAACAGGCGCACCCCGGTTCGATGGACAGCGAGACGCCGACCAGCTCGGCCTGCATGGCGTCGAGCCCCGTGGTTTCCGTATCGACGGCGACGCGGCCCGCCTCGCGTGCGGCGTTAGCCCAGCGCTCCAGCTCCTCAATATCGGTCACGAGCTCGTACGACGTTGCCGCGGGCTGCGGTGTGGCGCCTGGCGACTCAGCGGCAGAGCTATCGGACTCCCAGTCATGCTCGGCGCACAGCCGCGCCAGCAGACGGTCGAAATTCTGCGCCTCCAGAAACGGGATTAGCACCTCCGGGTCGAGCGCCATCGGGCCAAAGGTCTCAACCGGTTCATCGACCGGAACCTCACGGTCTAAGGTGACGAGTTGCAGGCTAACCCTCGCCAACTCGGCATTGTCGATCAAGGTCTGACGCCGTTTTGGCTGCATGATCTCTTCGGCGCGCGTGAGCAGTGCGTCGAGATCTCCGTATTCGTTGATGAGTTGTGCTGCGGTCTTCACTCCGACGCCTGGAACGCCGGGCACGTTGTCCGTAGAATCGCCGGCCAGTGCCTGCACCTCCACCACCTTCTCGGGCGGTACGCCGAACTTCTCCACCACCTGGTCGGGCCCGATCTCGCTCATACGGACCGGATCCATCATGACCACGCCGTCGCCGACTAGCTGCATCAAATCCTTGTCCGAGGAGACGATGGTCGCCCGCCCGCCCGCCGCCACCGCCTGTGCAGCGTAGGTGGCAATCAGGTCGTCGGCCTCGAACCCTTCGCGCTCGATGGCGTGCAGTCCGAAAGCGCGCGTCGCCTCGCGAACCAGGGAGAATTGTGGGATTAACTCCTCCGGCGGCGGCGGCCGGTTGGCCTTGTAGTCGGCATAAATATCGTTGCGGAAGGTGGTGCGCTTGGTGTCGAACAACACTGCGACCGCGTCACAGTCGAGCTCACTGACAAGCTTGTAGAGCATGTTGCAAAAGCCGAGTACGGCATTGACTGGCGTGCCGTCGGCCCGTGTCAACGGCGGCAGCGCATGAAAGGCTCGGAATAGAAATCCCGAGCCGTCCACAAGACACACATGCCGTCCGCTGGCACCGTTGCTCATGGCCCGACCATGCCGCAGGCAGTCTGAGGAGTCGAGGGGGAGGGCAGGCACAGCGGAATCATGCAAGAATGTCGGCCCGCCTGATCTTGAGCGAAAGACTTGCCACCCATGCCCGATAGCTCTGCCAGGGGATCACCGCTCGGCCCACGCTTGATCGTCGGGCGATTGCCGGTGCCGGTACCGGTGCGCTTGGCTGCGTTCTACGGCGCGGCCTTTCTGATGATCGGAATTTACGGACCCTATTGGCCGATCTGGCTTTCGAGTCGCGGACTCGGGGCAGGCGAGATCGGTCTTTTGTTGGCGCTCTCGACCTGGAGCAAGGTGCTAGGCAGCCCGCTTTTCGCGAGTCTAGTCGATCGTCTCGGCGCGCGGCGTCGCGTGATGTTAGGTCTGGCTTGCGCAGCGCTGGCGGCCTTTGCCTTCTACGCTTCGGCGGGGCCGTTCTGGGCCTTGTGTCTCGGCGCTATGCTGACCGGCTTCGTCTTTCCGCCGCTGCTGCCGATGATCGAGAACATGACCTTGTTGGCGTCGCAGATCCGCCGCTTCGACTATGGTCGCGTGCGCCTTTGGGGTTCGATCACCTTCATCGCCGGGGCCTCTGGCGGCGGCGCCTGGTTGGCCGGCAGAAGCGAGGGCTGGATTCCTGTCATGATGCTCGGCGCTGGCATTCTTATCGTGCTTGCTGCCGCGGGCCTGCCGGATGTACGCTTGCCGTCTGTCGCACGCGGTCATGGCTCCTTTCGGCGGCTGTTGGCGAGCCGGCCGTTCCTCTTATTTCTTGCCGCGGCCAGCCTCGTGCAGTGCAGCCACGCCGCCTTCTATGGCTTTGCGACGTTGCATTGGCGGACCACCGGCCACAGCGAGGCCATCATTGGTTTGCTCTGGGCCGAAGGCGTGGTGGTGGAGATCGTGCTGTTTGCCTTTGCCGGCAGCGTGGTGCGCCGGACGGGGATTGTGCGGCTGCTCGGCCTAGGTGCCGCGGCGGGCGTGTTGCGCTGGTTGGTCATGGGGCTAACCGTGGAGCTGTGGGCTCTGGCGCTGGTTCAGCTTCTGCACGCAGCGACCTACGGCTGCACGCACTTGGCTGCCATGTCTTTCCTGCAACGCGCCGTGCCCGATACGGTATCGGCAAGCGCCCAGGCGCTCTATTCCGCAATTGCCATGGGGGCCGTTCTGGCTCTGACGATGATGGCAGTGGGCGCCTTGTACGCCGCCGTTGCGGGCCAGGTGTTCTTCGTCATGGCGGCGATGACGCTGGTTGGTGGTGGCTTCGCGGTCTTGCTGGCGCGGGCCTGGGACGGCGGTGAGCTTCCGGTCACGATGCCGTCTCCCGCTTGAGCACAAAATGGCGGCCGCAATAGGGGCATTTCGAGGTCCTGTCCTTGCCGAGGCGTAGATAGACACGCGGGTGGCCAAACGCCCCACTGCCTCCGTCGCAGGAAAACACCGTGCTCTCTACCTCTGTCGTCTCGTCGGTCGCTATATTCATGTTCTCCTCTGTCGTTGGCTTCCAATTTAGCGCGGGCAACGCTGCTTGCCCAGCGATCCTCGCTAGCATAGGCTGCCGCTCCCCATGATCTCCAACTGCTTGCCAAAGAGCCCGACAGAATCCGTGCGTGCGCCCGCTATTTGCGCGCGCGCGCTGCGCAAGGTTTATGGTGCGGGCGTCGAAGCATTGAAGGGCATCGACCTCGACATTCCGGCGGGCTCCATCTTCGGTCTGTTGGGGCCGAACGGGGCCGGCAAGTCAACCTTCATCGATATTCTTGCCGGTCTCGTGCGCAAAACCTCTGGCCAGATTGAGATCTGGGGTCACGACATCGATACGGCTCGCCGCTCCGCCTCTAACAGCATTGGCATCGTGCCCCAGGAGCTAGTCATCGACCCCTTTTTCACACCGCGCGAGAGCCTCGAAAATCAAGCGGGCTATTACGGTGTGCCCAAAGCGGAGCGCCGCACAGACGAGATCCTCGAAGCCATGGGCCTTGCCGACAAGGCGGAGGCCTATACCCGCCGGCTTTCTGGCGGTATGCGTCGGCGTCTGATGGTGGCCAAGGCTATGGTGCATGCGCCGCCCATCCTGGTGCTTGACGAGCCGACCGCCGGCGTCGATGTGGAGCTACGCGCCCAGCTTTGGCGCTACATGCGTCGGCTCAACGACAACGGCACCACGGTGCTGCTTACCACTCATTATCTGGAAGAGGCGGAGGAGACCTGTGACCGCATCGCCATCATCGCCCGCGGTGAGGTGGTGGCCTGCGATAAGACTGAGGCGCTTCTGAACCGCCTCGGCCACAAGGAGTTCGCGTTGGTGTTGGCTGAGGATGTGCAAGAGGTGCCGCCCGCGCTCGCCGCCTTCGGGGCTGCGCTAGAAGGAAACCGGCGCTTGACGCTACGCTACCAACCAAGCGAGACCCGTGTCACTGAGATCCTCGCCGCCGTTGACAACGCCGGTCTGATCGTGGCGGATATCTCGACCCACGAGCCCGATCTTGAAGACCTGTTCCTGGAGCTGACCGCCGGGGCGGGACGAGGTGGTTAGGGGGCGATAGCGCGGGCAAGAGCGGTAAGGCCCACGGGGGTGAGTTTTGCTTTCTGGCATGGCCAAAAAGCACGCCTTATTTGACACATCATCTCAGCTGCCGTCGGCCTGCTGTTGGTGCAGTGTGGTAATTTCGTCGGCCAACGCCTTGCTCGACCGCGAGCTGACGCGCTGGTCCAACGCTAACTGTTGCGCGGTATTGCGGTCCGGGTAATTACGCAGGCGTGCCTCGAGCTTGACTTAGGCCTCGTTAGGCAGTTGTAGGCGATGGCCTTGATCAGGCTCGTCCTTGGCCTGCATGAACAGTACGAAAATCTGCTTGGCCAAGGCCTCGACTTCGGCATTGTCATCTGCAAAAACTACCGAGATGCGGGACGTCACCAAAAGAATCACAATCTTGATGTACCGTAAGACGTGCATCAGATAATTGCAGGTATTGGGGCAACAAATCGCAGCTTATAGGAGAAGCTGTGGATAGAGTTCTGTTTCTGTTGTCTTGCGTCGTCTGCGCCCCTGCGTTATCCGAAACGGGTCGTTCTCGAGCTATGGATCGTGCCTATGACAGATGCTGCCTCCGGGCCACTTTCTGGGATCACCGTTGTCGACATGACGCGGGTGCTTGCTGGCCCCTATTGCACCATGGTGCTGTCGGACCTTGGCGCCCGCATCATTAAAGTCGAGCCGCCGGGCGGTGACGATGCGCGCGCCTACGGACCCTGGGTGGACGGGCTCTCAGCCTATTTCATGTCGCTCAACCGCGGTAAGGAGAGCATCGTGCTTGACCTCAAGGATGCGGGGGATAAGGCGATCCTGGAAGACTTGTTGGAACATGCCGATGTGTTGGTCGAGAACTTCCGTCCCGACACCATGACCAGGCTCGGCTTCGGCTACGAAGCGGTGAGCGAGCGCCACCCACGGCTGATCTACGCTGCGTGTTCCGGCTTTGGCCAGACCGGGCCTGATTCCCAGCGTCCGGCCTATGATATGGTGGTGCAGGGCATGGGCGGCATCATGAGTCTGACTGGCCACGAGGGCGGCGAGCCGACGCGGGTGGGCACTGCGATCGGCGATATCACCGCCGGCATGTTCACGGCTATCGGTATAAACGCGGCGCTGTATGAGCGCGAGTGCAGCGGCCGCGGCCAGTTCATCGACATCGCCATGCTCGACTGCCAGGTGGCAATCCTGGAGAACGCTATCGCGCGCTACTTCACCACTGGGGAGACGCCCGGCCCGAGTGGCGCGCGGCATCCCGCCATTGCGCCTTTCGAATGTTATCGTAGCGGCGATGGTCACATCATCATGGCCGCCGGTAACGACGCGCTGTTCGTGCGGTTGTGCGAGGCGCTGGACATGGCGGGCCTGCCGAGCAATCCGCTGTTCTCGACGAACCCGCTGCGTATGCAGCATGTCGAGGCCCTGAAGGTGGAGTTGGAGGCGGTGCTGACTACGGACACCACCGAGCATTGGCTGGCTAAGTTGGAAGCGGCGGGCGTGCCCTGCGGGCCACTCAACACCGTCGCCCATACGGTCAGCCACCGTCAAGTACTGGCGCGCAATATGGTGGTTGGTATTGACGACCCCAAGGCGGGGCCGCTGAGAATCGCCGGCAACCCGATCAAGATGCCGGCTCACCCCGATCCCGAAAGCCGCGGTGCCGTTCCCGAACTCGACGGCGACCGAGCGCGGATCTTGGCCCAGTTCAGCAGCGGCTGAGTGATGCGCCGACTGCGCCATGTCCTATTCGCCATCGTGACGATGATAGTTTTAGCCATGGTCGGCGGGTCCTGGTGGCTGAGCGGAACTTTGCCGCAGGTAGATGGTGAGCTTATCGTTGAAGAAATAAATACGACACTAATAATTTTACGTGATGGTGACGGCGTGGCGAACATCCGGGCTAAGAGTGAGCGCGACGCCACGTTTGGGCTCGGCTTCGTCCATGCTCAGGATCGGTTTTGGCAGATGGAGCTGGCGCGCCGCGTCGGTAGCGGTCGCCTGGCGGAAATGCTGGGTGCGCGCGCGCTGCCCGCCGATCGCTATTTCCGCACACTTGGGTTGGCGCATGTGGCTGAGCATAATCTTGCTGCGCTAAGCGCCGAGACCCGCAATTTGCTCACTGCCTACGCTGCCGGCGTCAACGCTTATCTCACGAGTCACGATGGCCCGTTGGCCATCGAGCTGGCATTACTGCGCCATACTCCCGAGCCCTGGCGTCCAAGCGACTCCATTATTGCCATCCAGATGATGGCTATGCAGCTCGCCGGCAATGCGGCGGAAGAGGCGATGCGAGCCAAGCTGCTCAAGCGCCTCAGCCCGGAGCAGGTCGCGACGCTTTGGAGCAACGATGCCGCCGCCCCGCCGCCCTGGCTAGCCGCCCTCGATGATGGTGTGCTCGAACGGACTCTTGCCGCCCTGCCACCACCGCCACCGGCCGATGTCGGCTCCAACAACTGGGTCGTCGCCGGGTGGCGTTCGACGAACGGAAAGCCGATCCTCGCCAACGACCCCCATCTCAGGCTGACCGCGCCGACCACCTGGTATCTGGCCCATCTTTCGGCGCCGGGATTCAACGTCATCGGTGCCACCATTCCCGGCATTCCCGTGGTTGTGGTTGGGCGCAACAGAGATACCGCCTGGGGCGTCACCAACACCGGCACCGACGTGCAGGACTTGTTCGTGGTCGACGAGGACGACGTGATAGGGGTGCGCGAGGAAGCGATAGGTTTCGGCGATGACAGTGGGACCATTATCGTGCGCGAGACCGCCCACGGCCCCATTATCTCCGACGTACGCGCCGAGCATGCCGATATCATCGCTCCCGGCCAGGCGATAGCGCTGCGCTGGACCATACTCGACGGCGACGACCCCACTATCCAGGCCGGTTTCGCGCTCGCCCGTGCCAGTTCTGTCGATGACGTGCGGCGCGCTTTGCGTGACTTTCACGGTCCCATGCAGAGTTTTGTCATGGCCGACAGCGCCGGTGCCATCGCCTTTCTCGCCGCCGGCCGCGTGCCGGTGCGCGCCGCAGGGGACGGTTGGCTGCCGAACAACGGCGAGGGCGCTTGGGGGCCTGATATCCCTTTCGACGAGTTGCCTGCCGCGCGCAATCCCGCCGCCGGCGTGCTGTTCTCCGCCAACCAGCGCATCGTGGCGTCCGACTATCCCCACTTCCTCACCTACGACTGGGCCGTGCCCTATCGCGCCC